>DYMC01000160.1 GCA_020721745.1 Lentisphaera sp.
CTTTGTAAAGTTTTTTTAAAGAAGGTATCACCAGATTTTCCACGTTTTATTTCAATTTATTTACGATGCATGACGCTAGAACTTCACCTGCGGGGCGGCGCGCTGCGCATCGTCCTTCAGTTCAAAGAGCTCCATCCCGGTAAAGCCGCCTATCCCGGCGACGATGTTGGCGGGGATCACCTGCGTGCGGGTATTGTAGAACATCACAGCGTCGTTGTATGCCTGGCGGGAGAACGATATCTTGTTCTCCGTCGAGGAAAGCTCCTCCTGCAGCGCAAGATAATTCTGGTTCGCCTTCAGATCCGGATAGGCCTCCGCGAGGGCAAAAAGTTTTGAGAGCACGCCTGAAAGTTCGCCTTCAGCTTTAGCCTGGGCTCCAACGCCATTGGCGCTCACCGCCGCGTTCCTGGCCTTTATCACCGCGTCGAGGGTCTCCCTCTCGTGCTTCGCATAGCCCTTCACGGTCTCGACTATGTTCGGGATCAGATCGTGCCTGCGCTTCAACTGCACGTCTATCTGCGCCCAGGCGTTCTTCGCCTGGTTTCTCATCGCCACAAGCGAATTGTAAGTGGCCATAAACCAGAGCACCGCCAAAACAAACAGCCCGCCAACGACAATCAAAACCACTAGCAATGGACCCATGTCTTCACCTCTTGATTTATATTCATCGAGCCAGAACGGTTCGCATTAAAATACTTCCATCATCGCAAGATTCAACGTTTCCCGCCAAAGAGACCGGAGAGAGCCTCGGCGACAGGCTCGCCGCGGATGGACGACAAAACCTTCTCCAGCTCGCCCTTGTCGAACCACGCCCCATGCCCGCTCCGGCATACATCCAGCTCGACAGGCGGCTCCGTGAGGGCCTGCGCCAGAACCATCTCCTTCCCGCATCTGGGACAGTTCCTCCCGCCCAGTCTGGTTCCAGAAGTATTCAGCGCGGCTGCTATCGGCCCGCCTGCGGCTCCGTCGCCGGCTATCAGCTCCAGTTCGCCCTCGTCCAGCCAGATTCCCCCGCAGCCAGGACACCAGTCGGTCTCGACATCGTTCATCTCTATGACGAGCATCTCCTTGTCGCATTCTGGACAGATCATCGCCACATCTCCTGAACTGCTTGAAAAAACGAAGTTACCGCGTAAATATTCACTGTAAATATTCACTGAACTCCGTTATTTCAGTGAATATTTACTTAAACAAAATGCAAAAACAACGTTCTATCGTATCAAACGCGATGTATTCGAGCCATTCCAATCCGTTTTTGCATTTTGTACACGTAAGAGTTCAGTAAAGACGTGAACTTCGTAACGTCTCAAGAATGACGGGGTTTACTGAACTCTTACTATCGGGCCGGCACCCCGGACGATCGCCTGCACTCTCCGGCCAGACGGCGGAAAATAAAAAAGTGGAAAGACGCATAGACCATCAAAAGACCGGATATCAGCGGAACGAAGACCGGCATCTTGAGCCCCCTGTCGAGCACCGCCTCAGACGGATGCCGAGGATCGTAGAAAACCTCCACTTTCTTCCCGACAGGATATTTCGATAGGAAGGCCTTCACATTCTCATAGCTGCCGGCTTGGTAATTCTCGCTTATCCTCGGGAAAAGACTCGTGTCTATGTAGGAAAAACGGTTCGAGAAATAGGACTTGCCGCTCCTCGCCGCATATTCGTAGACTATGTCCGGCGTGAGATAGTCCCGCGTCTTGCTCTCCGGAACAGGAAGATCCCTGATGCAGGCACCAATTATCTTGCCCTCGGCCTTCTCCCAGCCGGCGCACTTGGACGCGTCCCTTACCACAGCAATACCGAAGACCACCACTGCCAGTCCGGCCAACAGCAGAACCTTCGCTCCAATGCTCCAACACCCGCCCATCGCGCGAACCTCCCCTTGCAAAAAAAACAAGTCAACGCATATTTCCAGCTCGTATAAAAGATACACCCACCGTGGAAAAAATCAAAGCAAAGGAAAAAGCAAAAGGAGAAAAGCATAGATGACACAGGATGAGGCAATACGGATATTCGAGGACTGCGGCGCCCTGCTCAACGGACACTTCCTCCTCAGAAGCGGCCTGCACAGCGACAGATTCTTCCAGGCGGCGCTCGTCCTGCAATATCCCAGCCACGCAAAAACCATATGCGGCGCACTGGCCAAAAAACTAGCCATCATGGGGAAACCGGATGCAGTCATATCCCCAGCCCTCGGCGGACTCATAGTCGGACACGAGCTGGCCGCCGCGCTGGGCGTAAAAGCCATCTTCGCGGAAAAGGAAAACGACAACCTCGTCCTGCGCAGAGGATTCTCGGTCGAAAAAGGACAGAAAATAGTCGTCGCCGAAGATGTCGTAACCAAGGGAGGAAGATCACAGCAGACCATAGACCTGGTCCGCTCCTATGGCGCGGAGGCGATCTGTCTCGCGGTCATCGTGGACCGCAGCGGAGGAAGCGCCAGCTTCGACATCCCCTTCCACAGTCTTGTCAAACTTGAACTGCAAACATGGCAGCCGGCGGAATGTCCACTCTGTAGAAAAGGAGTCCCGCTGGTGAAGCCCGGCTCCAAGTGACGATGGGCACTCAAACAATCCTTGAATTCCATCCAAGCGGAACCGCAACGCATTCCTACCAGTTTCCGCAAGGGAAGCTAATAATACCCTAAACATCGTGTCCTATATTGATTCCGTAAACATAGAACCATTGGCGGAACACAAAAAAATAAAAGACGAAAAAAGGAGAAAAACGCAATGAAACACCTATTCAGACAAATGCCGGGGAAAGGGTTCGAACTGGGGCTTTCAACCTCCACGTGGGTCCTCATCCTGACGGCCCTCGCCGCCGCGACATCGGCCTTCGTGGCCGCGTTCACGGGAAAGGAATTATCGGAATTCTCCAGGATAATCCTGGAGGATATCGCCGTCTCCGCGAACCTCGCCATGGCCGCCTTCTTCTCCCTCGTCCTCGCCAGGCAGATATCGGCCGACGTGAACAAGGGCAATGTAAAGGCCTGCGACGCACCCTTCGGAATGATGAGCTTCCTCTGCGGCAGGATAGCCGCGTCCTTCGCCGGAATGCTCCCCTTCTTCGTAGTGTCGTCGGCCCTCTTCATGGCCGTCCACGTCTCGCTCTTCGGGAAAATCCCCCTCAGATTTCTCCAGCTCCTGCTAGCATCCACCGCCGCCGCCGTCCCTCTCTGCGGACTGGCCGCCGCCTGCGCCATATGGTCCAGAAAGGGCAAATGGATATATGCGGTTCTCGCCACCCTTTTCGCCGCCGCATTCGCAGGATCCGGCAGACTCCCGATCGTCTCCAGAATCCTCATCCCGGAGATGGATCTCTACCAGATAGACACCGGACTGCTCCACGGGACTTTCGGCGCATGGCTCTATATCTTCTCCATCGTCGGCATAGGGCTGGTCTGGGCCCTCTCGGCCATTTCGCTCTCAAGCCTCGCATACAACTTCTCCCGCGGATTGAATCCATATCCATCCGACAGAATCGGCGCGAAAGTCCTCGCATTCAAACTGCTCATAATCTGCCTCTCATTCTTCTTCGCCGTCCACATCAGCTCCGGAATAAAGAGCATCGAGACCGACAAATCTCAAACCATGGGAGGACGCCCCGTGATCCCGAAATCCGGACTCAAAGGGCTTTGGGCCGACCTCAACTACATCCTCATGCTCGACTGCGCCAAGCAGGCGGAACAAAGCAGAAATCCAGCCATGCTCGAAATCATCGAAACATCCTATCTGGAATGCGCAAGGCTGAAACCGGCGTTCAACATGGCATCCAAAAACAGCGTCCTTCTCTTCTCGACGTTCAACTTCTGCCCCCCGGAGGCCGTCAACCGGCTCGTCGCGGACTCCTTCCGCAACTATCTTGGAAACGCATATGTCCCACGTGACGCGGAATTCGAATTTGCAGTCGCAAGCTCGCTGGTATCCCAGTCCAATCCAGAACGCGATAAATATATCGCATTTGCTTCCGAAACTCTGCGCAAGACAGCCAAAATAGCAAGTCCGGCGGAGAAATCCAGGATCTTACGCAAGATCGTTTCACTCGATGCCGATGCATTCGAGAACTCGATGTGGAAACAGGAGCTCATGCCAGTCAACAGAAAATTCGCCGAACTCCTCGTCTGGTATCGCGAATGGAAACGCTCGGTCTCCATGAAAAACTACGAACCCCTCGACGACATACCACGCCTGGAGGAACGCGTCCTCGTCGCCGCCGACGACACAGAGAAGGACTCAAATCAGAACCCCAACATTCTCTCCTCGGTCGAAAAAATCCGCAGGAACATCTATCTGGCAAGATACATATCAAAACAAACAATCGAGAGATTCTGAAAAACACCCGGAGCCGATTGCGAAATGAGTCTGCAGCGAAAACATAACGCCGGAAGCATGGGACCGGGCGGGAAATTCTTCTTCAAGAGAATATCCCCCCTCGTCTTCATCGTCGCCGGAGCCGCAATGCTCATACTGCTCCCAAAACTCCTCGACGACGGGAAAGATGGGAATAAAGACGAATACAAGGACCTGCAGGCATGAAGACAAAACTCCCGGAACTCGACTGGACAAGAATCAACACATTGATAAGCCTCGCCCTCGACGAGGACCTCGGGAAGGCCGGCGATGTCACAAGCATATCCGTCATCCCCCCGGGCACAAAGACCACGGCGACCCTCCTCGCCCGCGAAGAATGCGTCTGCGCCGGCCTTCAGGTCGCCGAAGCCGTCTTCAAACGCCTCGACCGGAATGTCAAGTTCTCCCCGCTCGTCCAAGACGGACAGCTATGCAGGCCGAACACAGTCCTTGCGAAAATCGCAGGAAGGGCGCAGGCAATGCTCTCCGCCGAAAGAACCGCCCTTAACTTCCTCCAGCGCCTCTGCGGAGTCGCCACAGCCTCCTTCCATTATGCGCAGGCCGTGAAAGGCTCGAAGACAAAGATACTCGACACGCGCAAGACCACCCCGGGATGGAGAAACCTCGAAAAATACGCCGTCGCCGCAGGAGGAGCCACCAACCACCGCATCGGCCTCTACGACAGGATCATGATAAAGGACAACCACCGCACACTGGCCGGCTTCACGAACGAAAATGGAATCAAGGATGCCGTCGAAAAGGCCAGAAGAAAATACCCCGCCCTGGTCCTGGAAGTCGAAGCCGACGCCCTCGACGATGTCAAAAAGGCTCTCGATGCCGGCGCAGACTGCATACTCCTCGACAACATGGACAACAGGACGATGAAGAAGGCTGTCGCAATGGTCGGAGGCCGCGCAAAAACAGAAGCCAGCGGAGGAATCTCCCTCGGCAGACTCGCGAAAATCGCAGAAATAGGAGTGGACTTCATCTCCTGCGGCTCTCTCACCCACTCCGTCAAGGCAATTGACATCTCGATGGAAATCTCCACAGACTAGCCCGTTTTTCGCGGGCATGCCCCGAGACCCTTTGGGCTCGGGATCTCGCGACAAGCATGG
>DYMC01000161.1 GCA_020721745.1 Lentisphaera sp.
TACTCTGTATTCTATTTTCACAAGAGTTCCTCTCTTTAGATTTTTCAGACAAATTAAAAATGAACTCTTGTGACCTTTTTTCCAGTCAAGTCTCCGATTTGTTACGCGACTAAAAGTAAAGCGGTCTACTTGGACGGCTGGGCCGCCGTCCATCCGGGGAAGGTGTAAAAAAAATCCCCTCCACCGCACGGGTGGAAGGGATTGTCTCTCGTGGATCAGCCACTACTGCTGCTTCTGCTCCTCGCCCTGTCTTTCCTTCCCGAGCTGGTCGAGAGCGGCGAGAGAGTCCTCGTCGAGCATCTCGCCAACTCCTGCCATGGCAGTTCCCATAGCCTGCGAAACCTCCTCGCCGACCGCCCTGAGAGCCTCCTCGGAGATGTCCATGTTCACGGCCTTGATGCTGAGCCCTATCCTGCGGTTTTCCTTGTCTATCTTTATGACCTTCGCCTCGACTTCCTGCCCGAGGGTCAGGACATCCTTCACTCTCTTGACATGCTCGTTGCTCATCTGCGAAATGTGGATGAGGCCGTCTATCTTCCTGGCCATCTCGACGAACGCCCCGAAAGCGGTGATCTTCGTCACTGCGCCCTTCACCACATCGCCTATCTTGTAGAGCTTTTCGATTTCTCCCCATGGGTCCGACTCGACCTGCTTCATCCCGAGGGATATCCTCTGCTGGGCCGGGTCTATCTCGAGTATCACCGCCTCGACCTCCTGCCCGACTGAAAGCACTTCCGCCGGATTGTTGATCTTGCGCGTCCATGACATGTCGGAAACGTGTATCATGCCGTCAATGCCGGATTCTATCTCGACGAACGCCCCGTAGCTGGTCATGTTCCTGACCTTGCCCTTTATCCTGCTTCCGGCAGGATACTTCTCGGCCAGAATCTCCCAGGGATTGCGGGTGGTCTGCCTAAGACCGAGCGAGAGCTTCTTCTGCTCCCTCTGGATGTCGAGGACGACCGCCTCGGCCTCCTCGCCTATCGAGAGCACGTCGCTGGCTCGGGTGACCCTCTTGGTCCATGACATCTCCGAGACGTGGATTAGCCCCTCGACCCCCTCCTCGAGCTCGAGGAAGGCCCCATATGGCATGAGGTTGACGACCTTGCCCTTGACCTTCGAGCCAACCGGATACTTGTCGAGTATCTTCTCCCAGGGGTCCTGGGTCTTCTGCTTCAGCCCGAGGGACACCCTGCCCTTCTCCTCGTCTATGTCAATGATCTTCACCTCCACTGTCTGCCCAATGGCCAGCATGTCGGAAGGATGGGATATGCGCTTCCACGACATGTCCGTGATGTGAAGCAGACCGTCGAGGCCGCCAAGGTCTATGAACGCGCCGAAATCGGTGATGTTCTTTACGAGCCCCTCGCGGATGTCGCCCTTGTGTATCTCCTTCAGGATGGCGGCTCTCTTCCCGGCCCTGTCCTCCTCGAGGAGCTCCCTGCGCGACACGACGATGTTCTTCCTCTCCTCGTTGATCTTGAGTATCTTGACATCGTATTCCTTCCCGATGAAGTCGTCCATGCTCTTGACCGGGGCGATGTCCAGCTGGGAGCCCGGGAGAAAGGCCTCTATGCCGTTGATCTCGACGGTTATGCCGCCCTTGACTCTGGCCTTCATGAGGCCCTTGACCACGTCGCCCTCCTTGAAGTTCTCCAGAAGGTTGCTCCATGAGTTCTGGAAGACGGCCTTGCTCACGCTGAGCCCGGGCATATTTTTCTCGTTCTCGATGCTCTCGAGGAAGACGTTGATCGTATCCCCTGCCTTTATCTCGCTCCAGTTCCTGAACTCCTCGGAGGGGACAAACCCCTCGGACTTGTATCCTATATCCACCAGAACTCCGTTGTTCCTCTTCTCGACCACGACGCCCTGGATTATGCTTCCTTCCTTGAACTCCCTCTTGTCCGTGACCTTTCCAAGCAGTTCATCCATGCTCGGGATGTCGTTCATGTCCAGATACGGGTTCTTCACGCCTTTGCCGTTCTCCTGATTGCTCATTTTTCTTCTCTGCCGTTTTGTTGTTTTGTTGTTCGACTATGTGAAGCCCTCCAGACGCGAACAGAATGGAAGGCGGGGGGTAAGCTACCCCGCATAAGGAAAAAGGCAAGCCGACCTCGCTATTTTTTCGGAGCTGTCTTGAGGACGGCCGCTCCGCCTATGTTGCCAAAGGCGGTCTTCTCTATGTCCGTCCAGAGCGTCCCGTCGCCCGAATGAAGTATCTTTATGGACAAGGCCGGGTTCAATTCCTCGGCGAATGTTATCCACGCGTAGGCGGCGGGGTCCTTCACGGCCTTGACCCTGAGCTGGTATCCGCTGGCCTTCTCCCCCTCGACCATCCTTATGATGTCCGCCCTGGCCTGCCCGAGATTCTTCGCTATCGAAGCGTTCACATCCGCCGTCATCCTGTCTATCTCGGCGGACTGCCTCTCCATGTTCGCGCGTATCTCGGCGACGAGCTTGTCCTTGTTCGCCGCTATCTCCGCGACGAGCTTGTCGGTCTCCTGCGCCACCTCCTGCTTCTTCTGCTCGATCAGCGTCTCCTCCGTGTTGAGCTCGGCCTGCTTCTTGGCCGTCTTCTGCTTCTCGATGTTGGTCAGGTTCTGCTCGATCGCGACGCTCCTCTGCTGTATCGGGTCGAGTATCTGCTGGGGCACTTCCACATTCCTGATCAGCGAGTTGTGGACAACTATGTTCTTGGCTCCCAGGACGGAGGACAGCGCCTCCCTCAGCTCGATCTGGAACTTCTCCCTGGCCTCGCCGACTATGAAGTCCTGCGCCTTGTAGGAAGATCCTTTCAGACGGGACACGGAGAGTATCTGGGGCATGATTATCTTGTCCACGACGGCGGGCAGGTCCCCGTAGTTCATGAATATGGAAGCTATCTTCGACGGGAGGAGCTCGAACTCGACGGTCATGTCCAGCCTGATGTCGAAGCCGTCACGCGAGGGGAATCCCACGAACTGCGCCAGCCCGAGCGTGCGGATGCTTCCTTCGCGCAGCATATCCTTCGCCGCAGGGGTCGGGGCGGATGGCGCCATCCCCTCCTTCTTTTTGTCGGAGGACGAGGAATAGCTCCTTCTCCCGAGCAGTCCCATGCCTCCGCTCTGCTTCGCCTGCGTCTCTATGTAGTCGGCTCTCCTCTGGGCCTGCTCCTCCAGGACATTGCTCTGGAGCTCCTGCATCACCTCGTTCTGCATCGCCATCTGCCCCTTGGTCACGACCTTTCCCCCCTCGCTTCCAAGCAGGGACACCTGGTTGAGGCCTATCTCTATCACGTCAACCTTGTACTCGTAGTTGTTGACGTAGTAGAGCCCGGGCTGGAGTATGTCCTTCATCACTCCCTTCTGCCCCTTCTTCGCGAAAGAGCCATCCTGCGCCTCCTTCCCCGAGAGCGATGTCAGCACGCCGACGAAGCCTATCGGGATGCTCTTGGCGTCCACGATGTCCACCTTGTATCCGATCGGATTCAGCCTGTATATCCCCGGGCCGAGAACCCTCCGCCATATCCCCTTCTGCTTCTCGCCGGCGAGGAACTCGCCAGGGGGCAGCTCCTCTCCTATCTTTGATGTCACTATCCCGATCTTGCCCGCCTGTATCCGCACGGCAGGCACTATCTTCCACTCGTAGAATATGGGATTGAGGAAATGCCTGCCCTCGGCGTAGGGCTCCTCCCTGACGCCCTTCTGGCCCTCCTTCGCAAGAATCTGTCCGGCGGGCAGGTCCGCACCCTCCTTGGCGGTGACTATGGCCATGTATCCGGCCGGCACGTAGAAACGGCAGAACCCCCATAGCCACAGCAGATATGCTGCGGCGATCGCGATCACAAACGAGAAGACATAGGCTGAAATCCTGGCTGTCGAATTGTTCATGCTCACTTCTCCTTTATCTCATCAGGGAAGGGAAAGCCGAAACCGCCCGTCCCGTCGTTTGTAAGAACATCCTTGAGCGCCGGAGCTATCCTCTGGTAGAGAAGATATCTGGCGTATGCACCCCCGCCCCCGAAGGCCTCGACCTTGTCGGACAAGACCTTCGCCTCAGCCTCGTTGCGCCTCCTTATCACGTCCTGCTCGGCGCCGGCGGCGAGAATCATGGCGGCGATCCTGGAATTGGTCGTCTCCAGATTTATCTTCGCCACATCGAGCTCCCTCTGCGCACCGATGAGCTTCACCTCGAGCTCCTGTCTCGCGGATATCTCCGCCTTGATCTTCTCCGTGTCCGCCTGCACCTTCCTCCTGTTCTGCTCGGCGAGCATCTCCTGCCTGGTGAGCTCGGCCTTGGACTTCGCGCGCTCGATCTGCTGCTCGAACTTCCGCGCATCCTGCACGGCAAGCTCCCTCTCCCTTATGACCAGCGCTATCTCCTCCGGCGGGATGATGTTCCTTATCAGCACCGAATTGACCGATATGCCCCACGGCTCGCAAATCTTGCGCAGATAGTCCTGCAGGCTGTCCTGGAACTGCTGGCGCGTCTCCCCGATTATAAACTCCACAGCCGTCTTTTTGCTCCCCTCTATCCGGCTGAACCCGCGCATGCGCGGCATGATTATCTTGTTCACTATGTCGTCCATGTCGCCAACCTTGTGCGTCAGCATGGCCGCCTTCTCGCGGAGGATGTTGAACTCTATAGTCCCCTCCGCCTTGACCGGAAACCCGTCCAGCGTCAGGAACGAGATCGCTTCGGCACCGCCCACCTCGAAACGCTGGCTCTGGAGATTCACCTCCACCACGTTGTAAATGTAGGGGTTCAGATAATGGGTCCCGGGATCCAGCACGTCCGCCTGCACTCCTTTCATCCCCTTCTCGACAAGAAAGCTGTTGAGCTTCCCCGCCGGAATCTCGCTGCCAAGAACGTCCTGGCCAACCTGCGAGGTGACAACGCCGGCATGGCCGGGACGTATCTGCGTGGCATCCATCATCACAACATCGTATGCATAGGGATTGATCCTGTATTTCCCGGGCGAAAGCACCTCCTCGACTATCCCCTTCTGCTTGTCGTTCCTGGCTATTATCTCGCCGCTCGGCGGATTCTCCCCGAAAAGACGGATCTTGACACCCAGTTTACCCGCCGGAATGTCGGTTATCTTGTGTATCCTCCAGTCCCATGTATAGGGGTTCCTGAAGTATCTGCCCTCGGTAAGCACCCCCTCGCGTATCCCCTTCTGCCCGGGCTCCGTGGCTATTATCTGGCCCGCAGGCAGATTGCTCCCGGTCTTCCTGATCAGGACGGCAAACTCCCCGGAGCCGGGCTCTATCCTCCACCAGAACCATATCCACAACGGAATGAATATGAATGCAGAGAGTATCAGCAGCGACAAGAAACAGCCCCTCAGGAATCCAGGCTGGAGACGGGGAAGCCCCGCAGCGGAACCTCCACCAGCCGGTTTCGACGCCTTTTCATTCATTTTCGCCCCCTGTTGAAATTTATGCCCGCAGCAGCCTAAC
>DYMC01000162.1 GCA_020721745.1 Lentisphaera sp.
CTAAAATCAAGCCTAGCTCCATGGAATTCTTCATCCTCCGGAATTTTCCCGTTCCCCCCGATTTCAATTGCCGGAATTTCATGTATATTCGCGGTCTGACATGAAAGCGAGCCATTACAGGGAAAAATTCCGCGAGATGATGGGATCCCCCGCCGGGGAGGATGCGGCGCGTCATCTCTGCTCGAGGACCGCGCTGTCCTTCCTGGACAGATATTACTACAACGATGAATTCGCGGAGGAATACATCACGCTGCTATGCGAGATGGCGACCTCTTCCAGCGTACCTATGATGTCGGCGGCGTCATCCGCCCTTTTCGGACTTGTGATTGAAAGCCTCTGCGACGACTTCGAGGAGCTGCAGACCGAGGCATACAACAGGGTGATGAGCATGGTCATCGAATTCTGCAGGAGCATTCCAGAAGGCGCCGGGATGGATGCAAGACTCAAGGATTTCGGACTCGATTCGGCGGACAAGATATACACCCGCGTCGAGAGCCTGAGGCATGACGCCATAAGACGGCGCGACATATCGAGGGCCAGGAGGTTCGTGGTCCTTTCCAGAGTTACAATAGGCGCCGACGTGGCCGTGACCAGCACGCTGATCCAGAGGCTGATGCATTCCCGCCCAGGAGCGGAGATCGTCCTTGTCGGAGACACGAAGCTCAAATCAATATTCGGAGGGAATGCGGGACTGAGATTCAGAACACTGTCATATTCGCGGCGCGGCGGCCTTGTCGAGAGGGTGTCCAAATGGCATGATGTCCTCGACGTTGTCTCCGAGGAGAGAAGGGGCTTCGCCCCCGGTGAATGCGTGCTTGTTGACACCGATTCGCGACTTTCGCAGCTCGGTGTTCTGCCTATTGTCGAGGACTCCGACTACATATTTTTCAGGAGCCGCGGAGATTCCGAAGTCTTCCCCAGGAAGCTCTCCATGGCGGAGCTGGCCAATGCCTGGGCAGACAAGGTCCTCGGGGAATCACCTTTCGCATATCCGAAACTTTGGCTGCAAAAGGAGACTGTCCGAAGGGGCGAGGCCATGGTCGGATGTCTCAGAAAGGCTGGTGCGGGCAAGATCGTTTTCGTGAATTTCGGGGTGGGCGGAAATCCAAGGAAGAGAGTTGACGGAAACTTCGAGACATTGCTCCTGAAGAAGCTGCTCTGCGAGGACGGGGTTGTAGTCATCCTCGACAAAGGCACCGGAGCGGAGGAGCTCGCAAGGTCCGATGCGACAATCGCAAAATTGAGGGATGAAGGGATCCCCGCCGCAGACACCGCGTTCGCATCGGGGAATTTCCCCGGAGGATTCAAGCACGGGGTGCTTGGCGTCGTTGCGGAAATCGGAGAGGCGGCGTCGCTGATCGCGGCATCGGACCTATATGTCGGCTACGATTCCGCCTGCCAGCACATGGCCGCGGCAGCGGGCGTGAGAACGGTCACGGTGTTTGCAGGAACGAACAACACCAGATTCGTCCGCAGGTGGCGCGCATTCGGCCCGGCGAAGAGCGATCTGGTGCATGTGGACACGCTTGGCAGAGCGAGTTTCTTCGATGCCAACGACATCGTCGAGCGTGTCGCGGAGGTCGCCGCTGGATGAAGACATTGTTCATATATCCGAACGCCGGATCGCAGCTTGGATTCAACTACGGCGTGGCGCACATCTCGTCGGTTCTCAAGGCCGCCGGACACCAGGTGGAACTGCTCCAGCTCTGCGAAGACATCGCGCCACTGCCAAGCGACGAGGAATTTGCCGGCTTCCTGAGAAAATCAGCGCCCGACATCATTGGCTTCTCAGTCGTTACAAACCAGTGGGCCTACACGGAGAGGCTTGCGAAAATCGCAAGAAAAACCGTGGACTCGATCATCGTCTGCGGCGGAGTCCATGCGACAGTGGCCACGGAGGAGGCAGTCGGGAGCGGCCTTTTCAACCATGTCTTCGTGGGAGAATGCGACGAGGCGTTCCTTGACTTCGTCGAGAAGCTCGGTCGTGGCGAGGATGTCGGGAGGGTCCGCAACACGGCGCATCTTTCGCCTGAAGGAAGAGTCTGTGCGAATCCGGTCAGGCCCCTGCCGTCGCTTTCCACCCTGCCGATGAAGGACTACTCCGTTTTCGACTTTCAGAAAATAATTGACGCGAAGAGAGGCTGGGTCGGGCTGATGGCCTCCCGCGGATGCCCTTTTTCATGCACATACTGTTTCAACCACAAGATGGTGAAGAAATACCGCTCCGATCTCGGCTGCTCATTCAGGGAGCTCAATTACATCAGGCAATTCCCGGTGGAGACTGTCATCATGGAGATAAAATATCTTCTTGAAAACTACAAACGCATCGAGATGTTCATATTCGACGACGACCTTTTCACCTACGACAAGGACTACATCGTCGAGTTCTGCAGGGAATACAAAAAAGTCTCCAGGCTTCCTTTCGTCGTGAACGGGCATGTCGGCTTCTTCGACGAGGACAGGGCGAAGGCGCTCGCGTCGGCGAACTGCGCCATCGTCAAGTTCGGGCTCGAGAGCGGAAGCCCGCGCATCAGGAGCAGGATCATGAACCGACACATGGGCAATAAAAACATAGAGGAGGCAATAGGGATTGTCAACAGGCATGGGATGCACAGCTCGGTGTTCGTGATGATCGGGCTTCCGCACGAGACCGAGGACGACCTGATGCAGACCGTCCGCCTGCTCGCAAAATCGCGCCCGGGCCGCTTCCGATGGACATACTTTTTCCCATATCCCGGCACGGAGTCATACAAGATCGCGATGGACAGCGGCTTCGTGAACGAGCGCAAGATGAGGGAGCTTGTGAACTTCACCGACGAGACCTGCCTCGAGTTCGGGGCGAAACAAGACCTGCTTCTCCGCAAAATCGGCGTCCTTATGCCCTGGTTTGTGAACGCGGAAAGCTCTCTCGAATGCGCGGAGCATTACAAAAGCAGGCTCGATGAGCTGCTCCGCATGGACAAATCCCAATGGAAAAAGTTCGAACCCACAGCCCGGGACGAGGACAAGAGGCTCTCGGCCGAAATGCAAAAAAAGAATCTCTCCCACTACGCGGTCAAATACAACCGCTTCATGGGCGTCATCTCGGACTACTTCATGAAGGAAGCCTAACGCTATCCCAATATTCCCATAGAAAATACGCTGCCGCTCGACGCATTACGACCAGGCTCACCTGCGCTCTGCGTCAGGTGAAGCTGTTTGTTCTGCAATTTATTCAGGAAGCCCACCTAGCCCGTTTTTCGCGCGAAAAACGGGCTAGCCTGTTCTCCATCGGAGAATCCCTACCTTTCCGTGTTCCTGCCAACGCCCCCGCAAGGGGCTTTTTTCCCCAGGGAAAAATCTAGTTGTTTTCCATCCAGATCGAGGGGTCTGCGTCCGACGGCATGCGCCAGTCGCCACGTGGAGAAAGGGCTATGGTCCCGACCTTGGGGCCGTCGGGGCAGCAGTTTCTCTTGAATTGGTTTGCGAAGAACCTCGACAAAAAGGTCTTCAAAGTGTTTTTTATGGTTTTTGCGTCGAATACGCCCTTGAATGCGATTTTCGCAATAAGTTCGAGTTTTTCGGGAGAGGCTCCGTATTTGATGCTGTGATAGAGGAAGAAATCGTGCAGCTCGTATGGCCCGATTATCTTCTCCGTCTCCTGCGTCATTTCCCCGTTCTTTCCCGGCGGGATGAGCTCGGGGCTTATCGGAGTGTCCAGAACGTCCAGGAGTATCCGGCGGGTCTTCGACGGAGACTTTCCGGCCGCCCACTCTATGACGTGGCGGACCAGGGTTTTGGGGATGCCGCAGTTGACGGCATACATTGAGATGTGGTCTCCGCTGAAAGTGGACCATCCGAGGGCGATTTCGGAGAGATCCGCTGTCCCGACCACGATTCCGCCCTCGGCGTTGGCAATATCCATAAGTATCTGTGTTCTTTCGCGGGCCTGTGCGTTCTCGAAGGTGATGTCATGCGTTTTTAGATCTCTTCCAATGTCCTTCAGGTGGCGGCGGCATGCGTCGCCGATATTTATGGTGCGCAGCTCCGTTCCGATGGCCTTGGCAACTGCACATGCGTTCCGCAGTGTCCGCGAGCCTGTCCCGAAGCCGGGCATGGTTACGGAGATTATGTTCGAGGCGTCCTTGCCGAGGATGCCGAACGCCTTTTCCGTCGCCAGGAGAGCCAGCGTGGAGTCGAGGCCGCCCGATATTCCGATTACGGCCTTCTTCGCCTTCGTGTGGGCGAGGCGCCTTGCGAGCGCGTTGCTTTGGATTTTGAATATCTCCTCGCAGCGTTCGTCCCTGCGTTGTTTGTCGGACGGGACGAATGGGTGCGGGTCGTATTGCCTGGAAGTCTGTCCGGGGGACGGCATGGGGTCGGTTTCAATTCTCCTGTATTTTCCGCCCCCGTCGTCGTTGAACGAGCTTTCGGACATTCTCATGAAGTTCATCTTCCGGCAGTCAATGTCGGCATATCCGATGTATTCCTCGTTCTCGAACCGGCTGTTTTCCATGAGGGTGGCGCCGTTCTCGCATGCGACGCAGTGGCCCCCGAAGACCGTGTCGGTGGAAGACTCGTATGTCCCTGCGGAGCAGAGGGCGTATGCGCAGATGCATCTGGCGCTCTGGTGCCTGACGAGCTCTCGTCTGTAGTCGGCCTTTCCGACCAGCTCGTTGCTTGCGGACAGGTTGAGGATCAGGTTTGCGCCGGCGGTCGCATGTCGGGACGAGGGGGGGATGGGCATCCAGAGGTCTTCGCAGATTTCCATCGCGAAGCTCAGTTCCCGCATGTCCGTGAAGACTAGGTCTGTTCCGAATGGCGCTTTTGCCCCGGCTACTTCGATCTGCTCTCCGGCGATATTCCTTCCGCTCTGGAACCAGCGTTTCTCGTAGAATTCCTTGTAGTTGGGCAGGTATGATTTCGGGACTACCCCGATGATCTCGCCCTTCCTTATCGCGACGGCGCAGTTGTAGAGGCCCTTTCTCCAGCGAAGGGGTGCGCCTGCGACTATCGCGCATTCCAGCTTGGCGGATTTCGCGGCCAAGTCCGCGATGGCGTTGGAAGCGCCATCCAGCAGCCTCGAGTTGTGGAAGAGATCCCCGCAGGAGTAGGTGCTTATGGACAGTTCCGGGAAGAGCGCGATTGATGCGCCCGCCTTGGAAGCCTTTCTTGCTGCTGCGAAGATCGCAACTGCGTTGTGGGCTGTGTTTCCAATCTTCAACCTAGGGACGCAGATCGCTATTCTATGAAAACCATCCATTGTCTGGATCCTCGATGTTGCCATGGTTCACGACACGCTATGCAGGATACAAGATACAGGATACAAGATACAGGATACGGGATGGTCGTGAATATACAGATGGAAGCTGCAGATGGCAAGTGTGGAAAGACAGTATACTGTAAGAAAACTTATTAGTCGCGTAACAAATTGGAGAC
>DYMC01000163.1 GCA_020721745.1 Lentisphaera sp.
AGTCTCCTTTTCCGCAAAAGATGCGTCGCCGGCGCAGAACTTCAAGGGCAAAAGAAAAAATTATTAAATTTTTAGATAAAGTTAAAATGAACTCTTGTGACCTTTTTTCCAGTCAAGTCTCCAATTTGTTACGCGACTAAAAGTTTTATATCACCGAAAAAATGAGTCAATTTTTTTTCGCCTCGAACAGTTCGTCGAAGACCCGGTCCGGCACCTTCAGGCCTCCCATGCCATTCCCCATCGAAACCCCCTCCATGTTGTCTCCATGGAAATCGCTTCCTCCCGAGACCAGCATTCCCTCCTCCCGCGCGACCTGCAGCAGATAATCCTGCGTCGGCCTGTCGTATGTGCTGTAGTATGCTTCGATTCCCTGCAGTCCAACCCCCTTCATGTATGAAAGAGTTTCGCGGAACTTGCGCCTGTCCATGTTTCGTCTTGCGAATGGATGCGCCCATATCGCGATTCCTCCGGCATCCCTTATGGCCGAGACAGCCTTCTCCGGCGATGGAAGCTCCCTCTCCACATACGCCGACTCGCCCTTTTTCAGAAGCTTGTCAAATACATCCTGGATATTCTTGAAATAGCCTTTCGACACCAGTATTTTCGCCATATGCGGCCTTCCAACGGACTCCCCCTTGGCGACATTGAGGATGTCCTCCATCCGGATATCATAGCCCAGTTCGTTGAACTTCCTGATTATCTTCGCGTTTCTGGCGTCTCTCCTCTCCCTCGTCCATTCGAGAGTATCCCGCAGCCCCGCCGAGGATCTGTCCACGAAAAGCCCGCATACGTGTATGGAATGATCCTCGATCTGGACGGACAGCTCCACACCGGGGACGGCCCTGGAATAGCCCTTCCCGGCGGCAGCCCGATCCAGCTCGTCAAGACCTGAAAGCGTGTCGTGGTCTGTGAGTGCGAAGGCATATAGCCCCCTGTTCATCGCCTCTTCGAGAAGCTCGGACGGGGAAAATGACCCGTCGGAGGCATTGCTATGCGTGTGCATATCTATCATGAGAATATCCTTCCCACCGTTTTTTTTCAAAAAATGCCCGAGGTATCACCTTATTTGCTGAAAAGGAAAAATCAACAGCAAAAAAAAGCCTATCTTCGCTTGATTTTGTCCGATGGTGTGATAATTTTCCGCCCTTTTACAAATCACTTTACTTTGGAGATTATCAAATGCCTGCGAAAAACAAGAAGGAAGCACTGGCGAAGAAAGTGGCTCCGAAGAAAATCGCAAAACTGAAAGCGGCCAAGAAACCCGCCCTGAAAAAAACAACGGCCAGGAAGGCCACTAAACCCCTGGCCAGGCCAGCCAAGCCCGTGGCGAAGGCAAAACCGGCCGCCACAACAAAAGTCAAGAACAAATTGGTCGCCCCCATATCCAAACAGGTCGTCGCCAGCCTCAAGGGATCGAAGAGAAAATACTATGAAATGCTCATGGACATGCGGGCGAAGATACTCGGACAGGTCCAGATACTCTCCGAGGAGGCTCTCTCGTCGGGAGCTGTAACCGGCGAGCATCCAAGCACCATGACCAACCACCTCGCGGACTACGGAAGCGACAACTTCCTCCACGGAATGGAACTCGACATCATGTCCGGAGAGATGGAGGACCTCGAGATGATTGACGAAGCTCTCGAAAGACTCTCTTCCGGCGAATACGGCAAATGCCTGGACTGCGGATGCCATATCCCGGCGGCAAGACTGGATGTCAAGCCCCACGCCAGATACTGCGTCAAGTGCAAGTCAAAGCACGAAGCGGAAAAGGTCGCGATCGAACGTTGAACCCCGATTCCAAACAGGAAGCAGGCCGGAGAGGCATCCTCTCGCCGATCAACATCGCGTTGCTCGTCTTCATCCTGGACCAGGCGACCAAGCTCGCAGTCCTCAGAACCATCAAGGAGGCCATCCCGGTCATCCCCGGCTTCTTCAACATCGTCATGGTCTGGAACAAGGGCGCGGCGTGGGGAATGCTCGCGGAATATCCGATCATCCTCACATTACTGGCGGCCGTCGCGCTGGCCCTCCTCGTCTTCTACTTCAAAAAGCTTTCAGAAGGGAATTTCCGGGCCGAAGTTGCACTGTCGCTTCTCGCCGGAGGCATTGCCGGAAACCTCTTCGACAGGCTCTTCCGCGGCTCGGTGGTGGACTTTCTCTCTTTTCAACTTCCGTTCTCTGTTCCCATCTTGATGCCGGACGGGCGCTATCCGGCTTTCAATGTGGCCGACAGCGCGATAACCGTCAGCGTGTTCCTCCTCGTCATTCTCTCCTTCCGTGCGGAGAAACGCGATGAAAAAGGAGCCTGAAGGTATTTCCAGAGCCAACTGCAAAACTCCGGACGCGCCTTGCCGAGCGAAGCGACGCTTGCCGCAGGCAAAACCGCGTCCCTCCATTTTTACGCCGATTTTTCGCAAAAATCGGCGTGGAGGGGCATGCTTGCCATGCCCGCAAAAAGAGTTTTGCAATTACCTCTCCATATTTCTCATGGGGCCGACCGCCGTCGGGAAGAGTTCGCTCGCGATTGAAATCGCCTCCCGCATCGGCGGAGAAATAATCAATGCCGATTCCATGCAGGTCTATCAGGGGCTCGACATCGGAACCGCGAAACCCAGCGCCGAGGAGAGGAGGAAAATCCAACATCATCTGATTGATATCTTCCCGGTCTCGGAAAGACTCGACGCCTTCAAATATAAGTCGCTGGCCGAAAAAGCCGCGTCGGAAATACGCCTGCGCGGGAAAATACCTATTTTTGCCGGAGGCAGCGGGCTCTACCTGAGGACGTTTCTGGACGATCTCGACCCTCCTCCCGCCGACCCCGGACTGGCGGAGGAACTCCGGGCCAAATATGCCGGCGAAGACGGATTCAAACGCCTCGCTGAATTCCTCCTGGAAAAAAGCCCGGCCGCATATCGGCGATGTCACCCGAACCCAAGGAGGATGCTTAGAGCCGCCGAAATCCTCATCCTGGAGGAAAAATCAGGGATACAACCTGAAAAAAAGGCGAAAAAACGCTGCGAAATTCGCAACCTCTGCTTTGTTCTGGACAGGACAAGGGACGATCTGAAGGAGCGGATCACGCGCAGAACCGGGCAAATGCTGTCCGCAGGATGGATTGACGAGGCGCGCGGAATGATAGCCAAGGGACTTCTCAATTCTCCGACAGCCAGGCAGGCCATCGGCTACAGGACCATCGCCCGGCATCTCGCAGGAGAAATCCCCTTCGGAGAAATGCGGGACAAAATCATATCCGAGACCATCGGGCTGGCGAAAAGACAGCGCAGCTGGTTCAGGAACAAGCACAAGGACGCCACATTCATAACCCTTCCCGGCGAAGAGAACAAGCTGTTCGACATCGTCGCTTCTTTCAGTCCAGCTCGAACTTCGCCACGATGAGCCATTGAGGAGGAATAAGCCGCCGCGTTTTGCCGGTTGCTGCATCCCACGTCGGATTCCGCTCAAGTTCACCTTGTCTTTCCCTGCCTGCCATCCCATATCGTTCTCGTCTCCATCCCGCTGGAGAATATTCTGACATTGCGGTATTTCGCATTCAGCCCGACAAGGCTGTAGGGGCTTATCAGGAAGGTGTATGGCTGCTCCTCGTGGATTATCGCGTGGAACTTATGACAGAGGGATATCCTCTCCTGCAGGTCGAAGCATTCGCGTATCTTCATTATCAGCTCGTCCGCCTCCTTGTTTGCGAATCCGCAGTGGTTGCTGGAGGCTGGCTTCTCGGCCTCGCCCGAATACCATAGCTGGTAGGGGTCGCTCTCGAAGCCCATGCCCCAGCCGAGAACGCAGACCTCGAAGTTCTTGTTCTCCAGGCGCTGGACATAGACCGACCACTCCACCGGAGATATTTTCATTACAATTCCCGCAGCGGCCATGTCCTCCTTTATCAGCGGAAGCATCTTCAGCTGTATCGGATGGTCGGCCACGGAGAGAATGGTGAATTCGAATTTCTTTCCGTCCTTGTCGAGGATTCCGTCCCCGTCGCTGTCGGTCCATCCCGCCTCCGCCAGAAGCGTCTTCGCCTTCTCCGGCGAAAATTGGTAAGGCGCGATGTTCCCGTCGTGGTATGGCGAGTCCATGAAGAACGGTCCGGTGCATATTCTTCCCAGGCCGTAGTAAATCTCCTTGAGGATGCGCGGCCTGTCAACCAGATGCGTGAGCGCCCTGCGGACGCGCTTGTCGGAGAATATCGGCATCCTGAGGTTGTAGCCAATGTAGCTGTATGAGCGCGACGGATATTTGTATTTCCTCAGCTTGCCAGTCTTCTCGTCGAAGTCGGGCGTGTTCGTGTTGTTGACCCACTGGTCCGGGGTGAATCCCATGCGGTCTATCTTCTCCGAGACGAGCGCCTGCAACTGCGTGTTCGGATGTTTTATCACTTCGTATGAAATTTCATCGAGGGGCGGCATGACACCGAGCCCCCTGCCGTAGTATTTATCCCATTTCTTGAGCACCACCCTCTGCCCCTTCTCCCAGCGGTCGAAGCGGTAGGGGCCGCAGCCGACTATCATCCTGTTCCTTTCGTGGTCGTCGTTGAATTTTCTCCCGTCGAAAGGCCCCTCGTAGGCGTGGTAGAAATGCCTCGGCATGGGGTCGAGCCCGAGCGTGATGGATTCCGAAAGGAAATATTTCCTGAGCCAGAACACCTTGAACGTGTATCTGTCGAGCACCTCGATGCGGTCAATGTCCTGCAGATAGCCTCTCGTCGGTGCGCAGTCCACATCCTCGTTCTTCACCACGTCCAGATAAAACGCGAAGTCGTCCGCGGTCACCTCCACGTCCTTCCACTCTTTTCCGCTTACCGGATCCTTGAAATCGTGCCAAAGCACCCCCTTCCTGATGCGTATCGTGTAGACGAGCTTGTCATCGGAAACCTCCCAGCTCTCGGCCAGCTTTGGCTCGAAAATCTCCTGATGCTCCAGATTCCTCTCCGTCAGCGAATCCATGCAGTAGGAATATATCGTCGAGACGAAAGATTCGTTGTTTATCAGATAGTTCATGTTCTTGGTCTCGGAGCTGACAGCCGTCGTGATCCCGCCCCCGGGAAGCGCATTTTGGTCGTAGAACTGGAGGTTTGCGATTTTCGCAGAGGCTACGACCTCCTTCGGGGTGTCGGCCGCACGCTGGATCGAAGGGGACTCCTTCGTCGCAATCAGAACCTGGTCCACGCGTGACTCCATCGCACGGATATCGTCGGACACTTTCTCGAGCCTGAGCCTCATCAAATCCACGTTCCTCGTCTGGACGAATGCGAAGGCGGCGAAAAGCAGCAGCAACAGGGTGAGGACTATGTTCTGGTATGCGCCTTTTCCCATCTCGTCTCTCCTTTTTTTTATTGAGCCAATTGCAAAACTCCGGACGCGCCTTGCCGAGCGAAGCGACGC
>DYMC01000164.1 GCA_020721745.1 Lentisphaera sp.
CTTTCTACAAGGTTTCGTGACTTCCGTGTCTTTCGTAGTTCTTTAGTGTTCCATTGCGGAAAAGGAGATTCCGATGACATATCAGAAACTCGGCGTGCAAAACAGGAGTCCGCCCGTGATCAAATTTGAAAAAATGAAAAAAATGTAGTGCCTAATTTGCGTAAGTTGCTTATAGTCAACAAGGTTGTTTTTTTAGAGTGCGAAATTTGGGGCAGGTCTCCAAATAGGGACGCGACCAAAATTCTCAAGGCCGAGGGGATCGTCAAGGACGCGGAAATGATCTTGCGCGACGACTCGCGCTGCGCCTATCTTGGCAATACGGAGATGATCGCCCAGTTCCATAATCCGGAGCTCGCGGCGGAAAAGACCATCCTCGAAGTATTGATGGGGTGAAGGTGTGTTTGGAACAGGCAGGGGGCTGAATTCCTACCCTCGGATTTTTTCCGCAACGGCTTTTCCGAGCTCCTTCGTGGAGGCTGTCCCTCCGATGTCGCGGGTTCTGACGCCGGACTCGATGCAGTCTCTGACAGCCTTCCGGATTTCCGCCGCGGCCGCGGTCTCCTTGAAGCTGTAATCGAGCATCATGGCGGCCGAGAGTATCTGCGCGACCGGATTGGCAATCCCTTTCCCCGCGATGTCCGGGGCGCTTCCGCCGCCGGGCTCGTAGAGGCCGAAGGAACTTGCGTTGATGCTTGCGGAGGGCAGCATTCCCAGCGAGCCGGCCAGTGCGGACGCCTCGTCGGAGAGGATGTCGCCGAACATGTTTCCGCATAGGAGCACGTCGAACTGCGCCGGATTGATCATCATCTGCATGGCGGCGTTGTCAATATACATGTGGTTGAGCTGGATATCCGGGAACTCCTTTGCGATTTCCGCGACTGTCTTCCTCCAGAATACCATGGCGGAGAGGACATTAGCCTTGTCAATGGATGTCACTTTTTTTCTTCTGCCCGCTGCGGCCTTGAACGCGACTCTTGCTATGCGCTCGACCTCGCTCTTGTGATATATCATGGTGTCGAAGCCCTTTTCAGCGTCGCATCCCTTGGGCTGGCCGAAGTAAATCCCCGAGGTAAGTTCCCTCACCGTCAGCAGATCCACGCCCCGATTGACGATCTCCGGCTTCAACGGGGAAAGGCTTGAAATGGAGGGGTATAGCTCGACAGGCCTGATGTTTGCGAACAGATCGAATATCTTGCGCAATGGCAGCAATGCGGCTCGTTCGGGCTGTTTCTCGGGCGGGAGCGACTCCCACTTGGGACCCCCGACCGATCCGAACAATATGGCATCGGATTTTCTGCACGTGTCGAGAGTGGTTTTCGGCAGGGCCTCTCCGTGCTTGTCAATTGCCACGCCGCCGACATCGGCGTATTCGAGGTTGCATGAGAATCCGTGTTTCTCTCCGACTACCTTCAATGCTGCGAGTGCCTCGGCCATCACTTCGGGGCCGATTCCATCTCCGGGAAGAACTGCAATCTTGTAAGTCTTCATTAGTGAGATATTGATTGGTTAGAGTTTGTATTTGTCGCCTAATGGAGGCATAATATAGCCCGGAATTTTAATATTGAAATTTTTTTATGGGCGAATATTCAATTTCAAGCGTTGCTGCGAGGCGATATCTGCTCATCGCCTGCGAAGTCCTGCAGAGGGAGTCCTTCCACTGCGCGGCGAATGCGAAGGCTCTGGTTGACATCGAGTTCTGCTCGCAGGGCTACCACGATCTTCCGTGCAATGACATGTGCAGACGACTCCAGGGGCGCGTGGACGCGGCCGACGCAAAGGGCTACGACGCGATACTCCTTGGATTTGCCCTTTGCAGCAACGGGATACTGGGGCTGAAGGCGGGGCGGACTCCGATAGTCATACCCCGGGCGCATGACTGCATCACTCTGCTTCTTGGCAGCAAGGAAAGATACGCGAAGCTGTTCGCGGAATGCCCGGGGACATATTACCTCTCGTCGGGCTGGATGGAGCGGGATGCGAAGAACCTCGATGATCTGCGAAGCTATTCCGTCATGTCCAAGCTCGGCCTCGACAAGGATTTCGAACAGATGAAGGAGCAGTTTGGCGAGGAGAACGCAAAATACATCACGGAGACTTTGACGGGCTCGTTCGAGAAGAACTACGTTGCGATGGCCTTCATTGACACCGGGCTTGGCGATGTGGAATCCTATCGTGCCGTGGGACGGGAGGAGGCACGGAAGCGGAATCTCGTCTTCAAGGAGATCAGGGGCGACCTCTCCCTGATCCAGGCCATGCTCGACGGAGAATGGAGCGAGAAGGACTTTCTCGTCCTGAAAAATGGAGAGACGGTGGCGAGAGGGGACGACGAGGCAATAATCGCGGCGGCGAAGAGCTGAATGATGCAACTGCAAAATTGGCGACGTGGCCCCCCGAGGCGCTGCGCGCCCGGGGGGAGCCAGCCATAAGGCTGGCGTTCCCTTAAACGGCAATTTTGCAATTACCTCTAATGACTGAGGGACGAGCGGAAGGAACAATGAAGCGCTACATAATGAAAAGGCTTGGATATTCGGTCCTGGTGATGTTCGGCGTGATGCTGATATGCTTTCTGCTCTTCAAGTTCGCGGCGGGGGATCCGTCGGCGATGCTTCTTGGCAAGAACCCTTCTCCGCTGGAGATAGAGCAGATGCGCGACAAGCTGTCCGTCGGGCAGCCCCTGGTCTTCGGGCGCTGGAGGAGAACCGAATGCTATTCGTCCGCGGACTTTTCGGACGAGAAGGATCTGCCGTCGCTGTTGATTCCGGCCGCCGCTTCGCGGAAGAAGGGTGAATTGCTTCTTCCGTCCGGGACCTCGATGGTCTTCAAGCGTAATTTCGACCCCGGGAGCGGACATGTTCTTGCGAAGATCGCGTTCAGCGGACGCCTTTCCTGCGCTGGTGTTGAAATCTCCCCGGGTTTTTTCGGAAGAGCCTCCGTGCAGGTTCCCGGGACGGGCGGGGACTTGTCCGTCGAGGCCGTCGAGGACAGCTCGATAGGCTCGGTCGAATTCCACAAGGCCAATCCGAATCCGTTTGACTCGCAGCTTGCCAGTTCCCTGAGGGAGCTGGTGACATTCTCGACATCGTTTCCCTACCTGAGCTTCTTTAATTTCGGGCGGACGCTTATCACCCGCGAGAGGATAGACAGGGTGATATGGCGCAGCATGTGGATTTCTCTTTCGTTGATGCTGCCGATATTCCTTGTGGAGAATCTCGTCGCGGTTCCGCTTGCGATGATTGCGGCAGTCTTCCGGGGCAGGCTGGCGGACAAGCTGATCACTGTCGTCTCCGTAAGCGGGATGAGCGTAAGCTACATAGTGCTCATCGTCCTGGGGCAGTGGATATTGTCATATCGTCTGGGTATTTTCCCCGTCTGGGGCTTCGAGAGCGCCTACCATCTTGCCCTGCCGGTGCTTCTCGGGACGGTGAGCGGCGTGGGCGGGAGCGTCCGTTTCTACCGGACGATTTTTTTGAACGAACTGCGGAAGGAATACATGAGGACTGCGCTTTCCAAGGGCTGCTCGCCTTTCTCGATATATTTCAGGCATCTTCTCGGGAACGCGGCCGTGCCGATAGTATCTAGGACATCCACGGTGCTTCCTTTCCTCTTTACTGGGAGCCTGCTTCTCGAGAGCTTCTT
Organism: Lentisphaera sp.; assembly: GCA_020721745.1. Classification (GTDB taxonomy): domain Bacteria; phylum Verrucomicrobiota; class Lentisphaeria; order Victivallales; family GWF2-50-93; genus DYMC01. The sequence goes on from DYMC01000164.1 coordinate 3,637, forward strand.
CGGGATTCCCGGGCTCGGCTACGAGGCGGTGAACGCGCTGAACAACTCCGACCTGCAGATGCTCAAGGCACTGGTCCTTCTTACCGCGCTTCTCTTCGTCGCAATGAATCTGCTTGCCGACATCGCCAATTCGTATCTCGACCCGAGGATAAGGCTGGAATAACCCGAAGACGGAGGATTGATTTGCGATGGATTCATCGAGGCGCTGATACCGATGTTCGTGCCTGCGATCCATTGGGGCTTGTGCCTCGGTTGGAAGAGCGACAAAAAAATGAGATGGAGTTCTTGCTTTGTTCAACTCTGTGCTATATTTGCCCCATCCATAGGGAGGACGGAAATGGCCGAAAAATACGACACCTTGTGGGACGATGACATGGATGACGGGGATGCCTTTGAGCGCAAGTGCGAGGAATGGGAACGCCGTGACTGGATGAACTGGTTGTCCGAGCGGCTGGTGTTTCCATTCGAGGTCGAGAGGAAAGAGGACATGGAGGAGAACTTTTTTGCTCCCAAGACCGGACCGTTTTCAGTCGGCCAGCGCATGCAGGCAACAGGCATCGAAGAACACTGGAAATACGAGATTGCACTCAAGGTCGCCAGTGGGAAGAAGAATGGCGTTGTCCCGTTGGCGGATGTGGAGGTGACCGATAGAAATAATGCGAACTTCTGGCCGGTGCGGGAGTTCGTCGTCTGGGCGGCGAATCACTGACGATCCCCCCGAACCGCATTGTGCATGCTCCCATGGACACCGAATGCCTGGATCTGATTGAGGAAGGATTTTTTTTCATGCAGCTTAATAATCTCTGCTGCTACTATCTGGACTGCCTGAGCCATGACGATGTGGGGGGCGTTGCTGTGCCAGCGTACCCGAACGGTGGCCAGCCTGGCTATGTCGAGCTACCATCGTTGCCGTTGCTCGGTGGCGATGGGACCAATCCATTTGATGCCGAGGCTATCCGGCAATTCCTTGTAGGAATTCAGCGCACTCATAACCAACATGAGATATTCCTTGGCTACCCGGTTCGATTGAAACTCTTACAAAGACAGGAGAGGCTCCAAATTGAACCGCTCTTCCTCTTTCCGTGTCAAAACGCCGAGAACGGGGATGCTGTTCTCGCGCTTGATGACGACCTGCCGCAAATCAACTTTCAAGCGCTGCGGTCGCTCTTGAACACGGACAATTTAATGGAGGATGTGGTCCAGCTCGCCAATGAACTTGGGTTGGGAAATCCGGCGGTGGAACAACCTGATCTGGGTGGATTGTTGGAACGACTACGGAGAATCCGGGCAGGCTGGGATTGGAGAGAGAACATTGATCCTTCTCTCTTGAGCAATGGCATTCCATTGGCCAACCTGAATCGGCAAGGCATCTACAATCGAGCTATTCTCGTCGCCACAGAACGCTCCTCATACACGAGGGGGCTCGAAACTGAACTCAACATGCTCAAGGATATCGACGAGGGCAGGTATCGAGAAACTGCCCTTGGGGCGTGGTTGAATGGACAGTTCGCCGAATTGCCTCCTGATGGGCAACGGCCCCTTTTGGAAGTCCTGCCGCTGAACAGTGAGCAGCGGCAGGCTGTAAGGCAGGCTCTGGTCAACCATCTTACGGTTATCACCGGGCCACCCGGAACTGGCAAGTCGCAGGTGGTGACATCAACCTAAATTAAGCAGTTGGCCGCATTTGCCGCAGATACGAGGCAGCAAGAT
>DYMC01000165.1 GCA_020721745.1 Lentisphaera sp.
CAGGCTCCTCAGTATGGCTCTCGCCTCCGAGTTCGTTGTTGCAGGTCCGCAAAGGTTCCCTGCCGTTGCAGTTTCCGCCCTGTATGCTATCATCCTAAAATAGGTCAAATGTCCGGTCGCTTCAAACACGCCGAGGGCTGGATCAGGCATCGTCCCAACGGATTCTGCGGGGCTGGACACAATCCCTTGGTAAATATACAGTAAACGTCTATACAATCCCCTATTTAGGGCTCTGAACGGCACCGGCACGGAATCTCCCCTGCCGCAGGAACTCCGCGCAGGCGGCGAGCACGTCGCGCCGGTTCATGATGAAGGTGTGGAAGGACTCCACAACGAGGAAGTCCTGCATCGTGTCGGTTTTTGCTTCATCAACTCCCACCTTCGCGTCGAACTGCGCCGCTATCACACCATGCTCGAACTGCGGGGCGGGCAGCGACGCGGCAAACGAATCCTCATCGCTGCGAATTTCGCGCAGCGGCTTCAGTATCAGGGGCAGGAATGGGAATTTCGAGAAGAGAGAGGCCTTTCTCGATCCTCTGTTCGGCGGGGCGAGCATTACCGTCCTTCCGTCCGGGAACGACTCTGCGAAATTCGCAGCGGCGCAGCGCAGCACTATCCCGCCCAGACTGTGCGTGATGAAATTGATCCTGCCAGGCATCGTTTGGCGGACATCGCGGATAAAATCCAAAAGCATCGCCGCGTGCCGAGACACCGATGACTTTCCGGAGATATAGTCGTAGACAAGGACCGAATAGCCGTTTCTACTCAAAAAGAACCCAGGAACGAGCATGGACAGTCCGGTCCTGCCAAGCCCGTGGATCAGGATGACCGTCCCGGCCGGACGGGCTGTCTTCCCGCGAGGCTCCAGACGGAGCGCGGCTGGGCGGCTGGAGAGCAGAACCCTCCTGCGCAGGACGGAAATGACGAAGAGAAGAATATTCGACTGGATTTCCATCTCATTGGAAGTATATGATGTGCGAGCAGTTGTCGCACTGGACGATGAGGTCTTTTCTCGCCTGGTTCGCAGTGTGCGGAGTGAGTTTGAGGTGGCAGTTGGAGCATATGGAGTCCTTCACTTCCGCGACCGGGATTCCAGTCCCCTTCGCGAGGAGCCTTTCGTATAGCTTCAACGCTATCCTGTCTATTCCCGGCGAAAGTTTTTCGCGTTCGGATTTGAGACGGGATATTTCCGCGTTGATCTTGGCTTCGATGTCGTGCATGTCCTTGATCTCCTCGTCGGCCTGCTTCTCCTTCGCCTTGAGCCTGGCCTCGAGATCCTTGATCTTGGACTTGTTCTCGGAGATCTTGTCCATAAGGACGAGCTGCTGCGTCTCGAAGTCGCCTATCTGCTTCCTTATCCCTTCTATCTCGTTCATGAGGGACCTGTATTCGTCGTTCTTCCTTATCATGGAGGACTGGCTCTGGAGCTTCCGTATCTGCTCGTCCTTCTCCTTGATGCTCGCCTCGACTTTTTTTATCTCGAGCTCCTCCGCCATCAATATTTCCTTTTGCGCGGCGAAGTTCGCCTTGTCGGCCTCGATCTGGGCGGTGATCTTCCCTGTTTCGATCGGAATGGTCTCCAGACGCGTCTTCATCGCCCTGATTTTGAGATCCTGCTCCTGCAGAGCGAGGAGTTTTTCAATCTGCACGTTCATTTTTTCTCCTTTGTGTTGCTCCGGCGTTCCCCGGGATTAAACTAATCCCCCGGGGAGGCGGAAGCCATCCCCGAGGTCAGAAAAGCTTCAATTCTTCGTCGGTCCCCCTCCTCCCCGATTTTGCAATATCGGACGCGGTCAGCCCGAATTTCCTCAGCGCCTTGTCGGTCGGGATTCTTCCCTGCGGCGTGCGCATCACGTATCCCTCCTGGATGAGAAAGGGCTCGTAGACCTCCTCGATGGTGCCCTCCTCCTCCCCCACGGCGACGGAGAGGTTCTTCACGCCTACTGGCCTGGCGGAGAACTTATATATCAAAGCCTCCAGAATGCGGTTGTCCATCTCGTCGAGGCCGTCGTCGTCTATGTTCAGCATCTTGAGCGCAGCGACGGCGACTTCTCCGGAAATTCTGTTGTCCGCCCTCACCTGTGCATAGTCTCTCGCCCAGCGGAGGAGGTTGTTGGCCACGCGCGGTGTGCCGCGGCTTCTTGCCGCGACGGCCAAAGCCCCCGCATCGTCTATCTCGATGTTCAGTATCTTCGCGGAACGGTGGATTATCTCGACGAGTTCTTCCGGCTTGTAGTAGTCGAGGCGGCAGTTCAGCGCGAAACGCGAGCGCAGAGGCGCGGAGAGAAGCCCGGAGCGGGTCGTCGCCCCGATGAGGGTGAACTGCTGTATGTTGAGCCGCACGGAACGTCCACCAGGGCCCTGGTCTATGACTATGTCTATGAAGAAATCCTCCATCGCGCTGTAGAGATACTCCTCGACGCTGGTGTTGAGTCGGTGGATTTCATCCACGAAGAGTATGTCGCCTTTCTGGAGGGAGGTCAGCAGACCGGCGAGGTCACCGGGCTTCTCCAGGACCGGCCCGCTCGATGATTTGATGTTCACCCCCCTTTCGTTGGCAATTATATACGCCAGGGTCGTCTTGCCAAGTCCCGGGGGGCCGCTGAGGAGGATGTGCCCGAGAGGGTCCTTCCGCATCTTGGACGCCTTCACGAAGAGCTCGATGCGCTCCTTCACGCTGTCCTGACCGGGGAAGTTCTTGAAAAGCTTCGGGCGAAGGGTGTTGTCGAACTCGACATCCTTCTTGTTCAGTGTTGATGTTATGAACCTTTCTTTTTCCATTTCGGATATTGCCCCGGCTGATTGCAAAATCTGCAACGCAAATTATCTTATGAGCCGGAAAAGTCCAGTATGGAAAAGCAAAATACTGCAAAAAAATAAAAACAGGAGAGTATAAAAATGCCAGACTACAGCATGATGAAGCTTGGAGCCGACACTATAAGGGTTCTTGCCGCCGAGGGGGTTCAGGCCGCAAAATCCGGACACCCTGGCATGCCGATGGGATGCGCCGACTTCGCCTTTTCCCTGTGGTTCAAGCACATGCGCCACAATCCGGCCAACCCCCATTGGCTCGCCCGCGACAGGTTCGTCTTGTCCGCCGGACACGGCTCCATGCTGCTCTACAGCCTCCTGCATCTTTTCGAATACCCGGGAATGACAATCGAGGAGCTCAAACGCTTCCGCCAGCTTGACAGCAGGACGCCGGGGCATCCGGAGCTGGGCCACACCGACGGCGTCGAGGTCACAACAGGACCGCTTGGCAGCGGATTCGCCACCGCGGTCGGCATGGCCATAGCGGCGAAGAATTTCGCCGCACGCACGGAACTGCAAGGAACTGGACTTCTTGACCCGAAGATATTCGTGCTATCGAGCGACGGATGCATGATGGAGGGCACGACGCATGAGGCGGCATCCCTCGCCGGCCATCTCAAGCTGGACAACATCGTCTGCTTCTACGACGACAACTCGATAAGCATAGAGGGAAGCACGTCGCTCTCGTTCAGCGAGGATGTCGCCAGAAGATTCGACGCATATGGCTGGCGTGTCGTGAAGGTTGCGGACGCGAACGATCCGGCTCTCATAGACAAAGGCATCAAGAAGGCGCTGAAAACGGACGGGCGTCCGACCCTCATAGTCGGCAAGACCGTCATCGGCTTCGGCTCTCCCGGCAAGGCCGGCAAGCATTCATGCCACGGGGAGCCGCTCGGAGACGAGGAGCTTGCTGCAGTGAAGAAGGCTCTCGGATTCGAGGGCAAGCCCCCCTTCCACGTTCCCGAGGAGCTGAAGGCCGCCCTCGCGAAGAGGCGCAAAAAACTCGTCAAGGACGCTTCGAAATGGGACAAGGAGTTCCAGGCCCACCTCGAACAGAATCCAGGCAAGGCGGAGAAAATGTCCGCGCTGCTCGACAAGAAGCTTCCGGAAAATCTCCTCGAGGAGTTATTGAAGGCCGCACCGAAGGACAAGCCCGAGGCGACAAGATCCAGCGGCGGAGCAGTGCTCAACCGCGCGGCGGAACTGGTTCCGGCGCTGATGGGAGGCTCGGCGGACCTTGCTCCCTCGACAAAGACTCTCCTGAAGAGCGCCACGGATTTCTCCGCAGCCAACAGGGCCGGCAGGAACATGCACTTCGGGGTCCGCGAACTCGGCATGAGCCTCGTTGCGAATGGCATGGCGATATACGGCTCGACAATACCGTATGCGGCCACGTTCTTCGTCTTCTCCGACTACATGAAGCCGGGAATCAGGCTCGCCGCCATCCAGGGGCTCCACGTGATATATGTCCTGACGCACGACTCGTTCTACGTGGGCGAGGACGGCCCGACGCATCAACCCATAGACCAGTTCGCGATGCTTCGCGCGATCCCCGGAATGACCGTGATACGCCCCGGGGAGGCGAACGAGGTCGCGCACGCCTGGGCCACCGCCCTGAAACAGAAGGGGCCTACGGCGCTTCTGCTCACCAGACAAAATCTCGATCCCCTGCCGCCGGACATGGCATCCAGGATACAGGTGGACAAAGGCGCATATGTCCTTGGCGAGGAGGACGGGTTCGACATGATCCTGATTGCGAGCGGCTCAGAGCTGGGACTGGCGTTGAAAGCGGCCGACATACTCAGAAGGGAAGGAAGGAAAATCCGCGTCGTCTCAATGCCGTCACAGGAACTCTTCATGAGACAGGACAAGGCCTATCGCGACAGCGTCCTGCCGCCATCCTGCAGGAAAAGGGTCTCGATCGAAGCGTCGAGCACATTCGGATGGGACAGGTTCACCGGGCTCGACGGCATATGCATCGGAATAGACCACTTCGGACTATCGGCGCCCTACAAGGTGCTCGCGGAAAAATTCGGATTCACCCCCGAAAAGGTCGTCGAGAGGATAAAGGCGCGCTGGCAGTAGACATCCACCGAAAGCGAATAATAGGTGCGGGGTAATTGCAAAATTGCCGACGGAACACATCGAGGGGCACTTGCGCGCTTGGGGCTTAAGAGCCAGCCATAAGGCTGGCGTTCCCCTAAAAAGGCAATTTTGCAATTACCTCAGGTGCTTCTTGTCACCGGTAGGGGATATCGGGCTGATACACTACCTGCTCGGTAGGTCCCTCGTAGAAAAGTTTGGCGGACAAGAACCCGCCCTAGCTATTTCGTTCAGCGTTATCACGTTCCCGCTGATCCCGAGGCTCGCCGATGCCCTATCGGGGTTTGTTTTGAAATAAATTCCAACACAGCCGTCCCATAGGATCGGCGATTTTTGGAGATCGGATACTACTGCGACAGTTTGCAATTCAACGCTCGGCTAGTTGCCCAAAGGGGAAAATATTTCATTCACTGCCAATGAATTA
>DYMC01000166.1 GCA_020721745.1 Lentisphaera sp.
GCCACCAAAGGGCTGGCGGGGGCATGCTCTTGACACGTATGAAATCACGTGTTGCATGCCAGCGAAAAGAGTTTTGCAATTACCTCACCAAGTAAATATTCACTGAAGACGTGAGCTTCGCAACGTCTCAAGAATGACGGGGTTCAGTGAATATTTACCACCAAAGGGGATTTTCATGGGGACATATTCGCTAATCTATCCGCGTAGGATTTTATTCGGCTGCGGGACGATATCGGAGTTGCCGAAGCTGCTCGAGAACAGGAGGAAGGTCCTGTTGATCACCGGGAAAAGCGCGAGAGGCAACGGCCTCCAGAACAGGCTCCTGAATATGCTCCCCGAACCGGGGATCGCGCCGCTCTGTGGAATCGTCGCGGATGAGGCGCCAATCGAGTCGGTTGATCATATTGTATCGGCCGGCAGAGCGACCGGGGCCGATGCTGTCCTCGCGGTTGGCGGCGGCTCGGTCATAGATGCAGCGAAAGCCGCCGCGGCGATAATACCGGGCGGGGGAATGACCGCCGACTATTTCCACGGCTCCGCGAAAATCGCAGGGAAGGGGCTATTCTTCGTCGCCGCTCCCACGACCGCCGGGACAGGCTCGGAAGTCACTGCGAACGCAGTCCTTTCCGACAAGAAAAGCATGACCAAGAAATCCATCCGCGGAGAATATCTGATCCCCGACATTGCCATCGTTGACCCCGAACTCACATTCTCGTGCCCGGCATCTCTCGCTGCCGACAGCGGGATGGACGCGATTGTCCAGGCCGTCGAATCTCTTGTATCCCCTGAATCTAATGCGCCAAGCCGTTCCCTGGCCCTGAAGGCGGCCGGGCTTCTTGTCTCCCACTTGGAACGCGCCGTCGCCGGGGACAGGTCTGCGAAAATCGCAGTCGCGGAGGGGAGTCTGCTTTCGGGGATGTCATTCTCACAGACCGGGCTTGGCGCCGTCCATGGTCTCGCCCATCCGATAGGGATAAAATATGGCATCCCGCACGGACGAGCCTGCGGGATACTGATGCGGAGCGTCTTCAGGATGAATCTGGCGAAGATCCCGGGGCTCTATGACGAGGCGGCGAAGGCCTGCGGTTTTCGCGATTCGACGGAATTTCTCGACGCCCTGGACCGGCTCTGCGATGCGACGGGCATCCCTGCGAATTTCGCAGACTTCGGCCTTCGCAGGGAGGACTTTCCTTTCATCCTCAAGAACTGCCGCAGCCGCAGCATGGAGAGGAATCCATGCTCGTTTTCGGACGGAGAAATTGAGGAGATGCTGGAGAAAGGATGCGGGATGCATGATACAGGATATGCCGTTCAGCGTCGGCCAGTTCTAGGTTGCCCTACGGAGTAGGGTTCAACATCTTTACCCTTGAAAATTCCTTTTGGGCGGGGATTTTGCTCCGTCCCATCCAGTACTTTGCGCCGTCCTCGGCGCAAAGAATGTTTGCGCGGAGACCGCGCAAACTACTGGACGGATTTGATTATTGACCTGCTTTTAAGATATTCCTCGCCTGTCAGGACTGCGGATGTGTCTTCCGACTTGCATTTGGGGCATGTGTAGGGGGAAGTTTCGTTGCCTCGCGATATACTGATGTCGGTTTCCAGCACTGGGAATATGTTGCCGCACTTTTCGCACTCGAAAGCTGTTCCCATTCTGGAGGAGCATTTCGGGCAGATTTCGTGTTCGGGGTCGTTGCTTCGTTTTTCAATCATATATCCGCATTTTTCGCATTTGAGGACGCTGATGGGGATATATTGGTCCTCGTCTGATTTTTTATTTGCGATGGTTTTATATATCTTTGTGGTTGCGAAAATCGCAAGCAGTAGAATTAGGCCCGAGGCTACAATTTTGATGATATTTCCTTTGCCAGGCAAGGATAAGGCGGGGATATTGAAATTGAAATGGGGCAGGAACGAGAGCGGGTCGAAACTTTGAATGCTTTTTCCACTTGTCTTAACGGTCGGGACCTTAACATTATCCGTTTTTTCTTTCTCTGTTTTTTTGGAGAAGCGAAACTTATGAGGCTCCTGCCCGGAGGAATCCTCCACGCTGGCCTCCCCCCCGTCTTTTAGCGAGGCCCCTTGGTCCTCCACAGAAAGGCTCTTGTGCGTATAGAAGCAGAATTCTTTTGCTGGATCATTTTTGATTTCGTCAAATATTATGTTGAAAGAATCTATTATTTTCGCTGGTTGTGGTCTGCGCGATGGATCCTTTAACAGCATCTGCGACAACAACATGCTCAATTCGCAGTGGAAACGCTCATCTATCAAGCTGAGCTCGGGAGGCAGTAGGTTTATCTGGCTGATCATGCTGTTCACGGCTCTGTCCGAGTAAAACGGATTCGATCCTGTGAGGGATTCGTAAAGCGTCACTCCGAGGCTGTAGATGTCGCTAAGCCCAGGGAATATCTCTTCGCCGGAAAGATATTCTGGTGGCATGTATGCAGGCGTGCCCCATACTTCGTTTTTCAAGGACATGGTGACATTGGACTTCGGGGATGCGATGCCGAAGTCCGCGAGCAGGAACTTGTTGTCGCCGCCTATCATTATGTTCTGTGGCTTGATGTCGAAGTGGACCACCCCCTTCTGGGCGATTTCATCTATTGCGCTTGCGATCTGGATTCCCATCTGGAGTGCTTCGGACTGGGAGAGTGTCTTGGTTTTCAGGATTTTCGACATGTCGCCCTTTTCTGCGTATTCCATCGCCACGAAGAGGCGGCTGTCGCTTTGTCCAAAGTCGTATGTCTTCAATAGGAAAGGGCATTGGATGTCTTTGATTTCACCTGCGGTTCTGGCGAAGGCATCGTAGATTTGGGCCGTGTCGCCGCTTTGCTTGAAGAGCTTGAGGGCGGTCTTTTTATTTTCCATGGAGATGTCCTCCGCGAGGAAGACCACCGAGTGGGCGCCATATCCGAGGAGCTTGACTATCTTGTATTTCCCGGCGAAGACGGCATGTCTCTTGGCGAGTTCGAAGTCGGAATTGTGCAATGATGACATCCTGAGGAAAATCTTGAGCTTGGCGAGAAGATGTGAATCTTTAACGGGCTTGAGGAGATAGTCGTTGGCGCCGGCGTTGAGTCCTTCGGCCACGTTTTCCTCGTCGTCGAGGCCGGATATCATGATGATGGGGACGGTTCCTCCGCGGGGCAGCTGCCTGATTCTTCTGCATGCCTCTATTCCATTCATTATTGGCATTCGGACATCCAGCAGAACGAGGTCGGATGGGTTCTTTTTGAATTCCTCAAGCGCCTCTGCGCCGTTGGGGCATGGAACAGCCTCGTGGCCGAGGAAGTCCACGATGTTCTTGAGGACAAGGAGCGAAACTCTGTCGTCGTCGCTTACGATTATTCTTGCCATACGTCTCTGCTTTTTTGTCTTTTTTTGGGCCGATGCAATTTGGGAATTGCATCAATGATCCGGTGCGGATGTTCTATTCTTTCTTCGGGCGCATTTGGTATTCTGCTGGCGGAGCTTCTGCGGCGGACGGGTTGAGAAGTCTGCCGGTGTCTTCAAGGCTGGGCAGGGTCTCCGGCGCTTGTCTTGCAGGGGGAAGAGGTCGTGGGCGGGGAGTGGGAAGAGGTCGGGGACGGGGAGTGGGAAGTGGACGGGGGCTTGGAAGTGCCTGAGCCTGGGCCGTGTTTCCCGAATCATTATAGTTTCCCGCGTCGAAGTGGTGCTTGATTTCGGCTGGGGAGAGAGCCTTCCGGATGAGAATGAATTCGTCCATTCTGCCTTGGAAGTTGTATCTTGGGGTGCGTGAATTGCCGGTCGTGAATATCGCCCCGAGCGTCAGTGGCTTCGATGTTATGTTCTGGGAAGATGGACTGCCTTTTGCGGGGCTCCCCATTGCGGCGGAGTCGAGATATATCTGGAACTTGCCCCCTTCGGAGACAAGCGCCACGTGATGCCACTTTCCAGCCGAGACTTGTGGAGTTTTCCAGGCTGTGCAGGACCTTCCGACGTCGGCCTCGAGGCGTCTGGCGTTGAGGTAAAGATCGTATTGCGATATTCTGCTCCATTCAGCTTTTCCGCAGAGGACTCTTGTTGATGATATCGAGTCGAAGCGGACCCACATCATGATGGTGAAGTCCTCCTTTTCCGCATCGAAGTCGAGAGCTTTGTTGTTTTGGATTTCGACATAGCTCCTTCGTCCATCAAATTGGAGGGCGTGATGGAATCTGCTCCTTCCTCCTTTTTTAACCCACTTGGCGTTTTTGATCAAGCCATTGGAGAGCTTGGGGTCGAAGCCTTGGACTCCACACCCGACCGCCGAATTTGTAAGTGCTGGTTCGCCTGCGATTTTCGCGTCGGTGTCGGCGAAGTTGAAGTTGATGACAGTGTCGGGGTCCTTGCTTAGCATTGTGTTATATGTCAGCCATTTGGTGTACTTTGCCTTGGATTTTGCAATGTTTGCCGAGACGAAGGAGATACCAATGAGAATGGAGATTATGGATATGACTACGACGATTTCGACCAGTGTGAACTGTCTTTTTGTTTTCATGTTTTCTCCTTATTGTGAGCCAATTGCAAAATTGCCTTTTTAAAGGATCGCCAGCCCTATGGCTGGCTCTTATGCCGGTCATAAGACCGGCGTTCCAAAGGCAATTTTGCAATTGGCTCATGGTTTATGCTTAGATTGTTTTCTTTCATTATTTTCTTCATGCAATCGTTGCAGATTCCGTGTGTAAATTTTGCATCGGAATGTTTTTCGATGTAGGATTCGATCTGTTCCCAATAGTCGTCATCGGTCCGGATTTTCTTGCAATACATGCATATGGGAATTAGTCCTTCGAGTGTCTTTATCGTATCTAGTGCCAAGTTGAGTTCTGCGATTTTCGCAGAAAGTGTGTGCTGGAGTTCGAGTGTTCGTCTGCCGATGTCCACTCTGCATTTGAGCTCCGCGCTGTCGAATGGTTTTTGGATGTAGTCGTTTGCGCCGGCCTCGAGGCCCTCGACGATCTGATTCTTTTCGGTCCTGGCGCTGAGTATGATTATGTAGCGCCCCGGAGATGGGTCGCTGTGCCTGATCTCTTTGATCAGCTCAAGTCCATTCATCTCCGGCATCATCCAGTCGGTCAGTATCAACATAGGGGGTTCATCTCCGGAGAGGTGTTTGAGCGCCTCTTTGCCGTTTGATGCCATAAGAGGATGGTATCCCCACTTTTCCATGAGGGCGGAAAGGATATAGGACATGGTTTTGTTGTCCTCGACACATAGCACTTTCATGTTCTTGTCTTTTGTCTCCATGTTTTCCCTTGGATCAGAGGTCGGTTCTTTTGGTTTATTGAGCCAATTGCAAAACTCCGGACGCGCCTTGCCGAGCGAAGCGACGCTTGCCGCA
>DYMC01000167.1 GCA_020721745.1 Lentisphaera sp.
GGTGAAATATTTTTCGGAAAACATCAAAAAAGCAGCTTCTTTTTAACAGCCCAGGTGTGACTCCGAGAGTTCTAAATCCGAAATTCTAAATTATTCCTTTCATACTTTAGGTCTTGACTTGTCCAGCTCATTGACCGCCACGGGCGGAGTCGGCGCGGTTTTGTCTTCCTATACCCTAAGCCCTTCGCCCTCTGCGCTCTGCTATCTCTACGACGGCAACGGCAATGTCATCGCGGCATGCGACGCTTCCGGAGCAATCACTGCGAAACTCGCATAATCTCCATTTGGTGAGAGGATATCGGGGGCAGTTCTTGCATGTGGCATATGATTTTTGCCGGGGACATTCCCTTCAGGCAGAAGGCTCGGTTTCAAAAAATTATTTTGGGTTCAAAGCGGTTTGCCGAGGACGTGTTCCGCGCCGGGGCGGCAGGCGAGCTGCCCGTGGCAGATGGCGATCGCGATCGCGTCGGTGGCATCGAGGGGGATTTCGGAGGCGTCTATCGAGAGCATGGATGCGAGTATCTGGGCTATGATCTCCTTGCTGGAGGCGCCGCTGCCCCCCACGGCCATCTTCGCCTTTCTCGGGGCGTATGCGAAACTGGGGATGGAGTTCTCCGCCAGGACGAGCATTATCGCGCCGCGCGCGTAGCTGAGTATCATTGAAGTCTTGATGTTCTTCGAGTAGAATGCGCTTTCCAGGGCGGCGGAGTCCGGGTGGAAATTTCTGACAAGCTCGCGGATGCCGCCACCGAGGCGGCGGAGGCATTCGCTGTGCGGGGCGCTCGGCTTGTTCTTGATCAGGCCGCAGTCAACTATCATTGGCGCGCCTTCGAGGAAATCCACCACGCCGTAGCCAGTGCATCTTATCGCGGTGTCTATTCCGAGGATGCGCATCTCTACTGTCCCGCGATCTGGTCGAGCACGGACTGCGGGGCGTCGAAATTGGAGAATACCGCCTGCACGTCGTCGAGCTCCTCGAGCGCGTCGAGGAGGGCGAGGACCTGCCTCGCCGAGGATACGTCCTTCACCTCGTTGTAGTTGTCCGGGATCTGGGTTACCCCGGACTCCTCCGTTGCGATTTTCGCATCGGAGAGAGCCTTTGAAATGGCCTCGTGGCATTCCGGCGGGCCGTAGATATCGGCGCTTCCGCCCTCGCACTGGATGTCGTCGGCCCCGGCGTCGAGGACTATCTCCATGAGTTTTTCCTCGTCTGCGTTCTCGCCCACGACCACGAAGTGGGATTTCTTCTTGAACATCCACGAGACGGCGCCGGAGCCGGCGAGATTGCCGTTGCACTTTTCGAAGGTGGAGCGGATCTCGGCGGCTGTCCTGTTGCGGTTGTCGGTGAGGCATTCGACCAGTATGGCCACGCCTCCCGGGGCGTATCCCTCGTAGACTATGTCCTCGAAACTTGCGGAACCGTCCTCTCCCGAGGCTTTTTTTATAGCCCTCTCTATGTTGATGTTGGGCATGTTGACCTCCTTCGCGGCGAGAATGGCCTGGCGGAGCCTCACGTTGGAGTCGGGATCGGCGCCTTTCTTCGCTGATGCGATTATCTCCTTGGTGAGCCTGGAGAATATCTTGCCTTTTTTCCTGTCGGCGGCGGCCTTCTTGTACTTGATGTTCGCCCACTTGCTATGTCCGGACATGGTATCCTTCCCCGATTTTGTTTTCGGGTAAAATACAGCAGGGTTGCGGGAATTTCAATCGAGGCCATCATCGTCCGCCGCTGTGGCAGACATATTTCCTCCATCGCTTTGACTTGGAGCGATGGCGATGTATACTATTGTTTTAAGCCGACGTGGCGGAACTGGCAGACGCGCTGCGTTCAGGGCGCAGTTTCCGCAAGGAAGTGTGGGTTCAAATCCCTCCGTCGGCACCAGACGTAAATATTCACTGAACCCTGTCATTTCAGTGAATATTTACTTGAACAAAATGCAAAAACAATGTTTTGTCGTGTCAAAAGCAAAGTGTTCCGTCTTGTTTCAAGCTGTTTTTGCATTTTGCACACGTAAGAGTTCAGTAAAATGACGGGGTTTGCTGAACTCCTACCCAGCTTCGCCGGATCGCTCCGTCAAACCATAAACATCGCCGGGACATGCAGGACCAGAACAACGTTCAGCCACAAGTTGCGGCAAGCGCGGCCGATCCGGCCGCCTCCATCCAGCCCCCGGCGGCCCCGGCGGTGGAAAAGCCGAAAGACATCTTCTGCGAGATAAAGATCGAGACAGGGGCCAAGTATGTGGCTATTCTTTCTTCCGTCCTCAACATCAGGGAGAAGGAGTTCTGCGTGATAAGGCGCGAGCGCGTGCTCGACTACGGCCAGATGGTGAAGACCTTCGATCCGGCCCATCTGCCCAGGCTCAAGCAGGCAATAGACGACAACTTCCCGAGGGTTGACAGGAAGGCGACAATGCAGGACCAGGGCAAGGCGCACGAGAACCAGATGAGGGCGAAGTCGGCCCTCAGGACGGCGCACCAATACATACAGAATCTCAATCTGCCGATGAAGCTGCTGAACGCGCACTACACCCTGGACATGAAATTGGCCACCTTCCAGTTCTCGGCGCCGGGCCGGGTTGACTTCAGGGAGCTGGTAAAGCAACTTTCCCACGGCTTGAACACGCGCATAGAGCTCAGGCAGATAGGGGTCCGCGACGAGTCCGCCTTGTTCGGTGGATTCGGCGTCTGCGGGCAGGTCCTGTGCTGCTGCAGATACATGAGGGAGTTCAGCTCCATCAATGTGCGCATGGCGAAGGAGCAGGATCTCCCGCTGAACCCCAGCAACATATCCGGAATGTGCAACCGCCTCAAATGCTGTCTCAAATACGAACACGAGGGCTACGCCGAGCTCGAGAAGGGAGTTCCCCGCAGAGGCGCTTTCTGCGACTGCGCCGATGGAAGGGGGAGAGTGGTGGACAGGAATCTTCTCACGCGCAAGTTGTCCATACAACTCGAAGAGACCGGCAAGGTGGTGACCTGTCCCGTCGAGGACGCCAGAGTGGTGTATCTGGAGAAATACAAGATTCCGCATGATTCAGCCGACGGGGCCGACCCCTATGCCGGACTCGACGAGGAGTCGAGGAAGGCGCTCAGGAACCTCGAGGAGTAGAGCATTCGGGCATGGACAGGATGGGCTGATTTTTCAAAACTCCGCATTTCGAGCAAAAATATTTAGGAGCGGCCATCTTGGTGTCGAATCTGGACAAAAAAGGGTCTGCCGGCCCCTTCGCGGTTTTTCACATCTACTTTGCGGCGGCCGCAGTCTTCCTGCTGCCGCTCAAATTCGGGAACATAGTGGGGGTTCCGGAGGCCCCGATGTTCTGGGACAACAGCTTCCTCTGGATTCTCGAGAGCTATCCGGCGTTGCTCTTTCCGATGGTATCCTGTGCACTGTTCATATCGGCGTTTGCCGCGGGGGGAGGGGAGTTTTCGGTCGAACTGGACATGAAGGCGGCCATCGCTCTGCTGTGGCTTGCGCTGGCGGTTTCATCCCTGGCCGGATTTCTCGACGCCAGCGTCCTTGACTTTCCCATCATCTTCTGCCTTCATTTCTTCGGCCTGGCCATCTTTGCCTTTGCCGTCCTGGCGACATTGAGATTGCGGGAGGATGCCGGGGACATCCTGCTCCGCGCACTGATTCTGGGGACCTGCGCAACCATGTTCTTCTCGCTGCACCAGATGCTATGGGGGTTCGAAGACAGCATGGATTTTGTGAGGGAGAGGGAGGCCAGGACCGGGGTGAAGGTCTCGCACGACCTCTGGCTCAGGATAGAGCAGACGAGGGTCTTCTCGCCGTTTTCCCTCTGCAACAGCCTCGGAGCGCACATAATTCTAATGCTTCCGGTTGTCGTGGCGGGCATATTCGGCGACAAGGCGACGGGGCGTTGGGCGATGGCCATAAGCGCAACGAGCATCTTCCTCTTCGTTTTCGACGGACACGGCATGGCATGGACGATCATGGCGGTTCTGCTCCTTTCTTTTTTGCTCTCTCTTCTCTTCACCAGCTTCTACGGAGAGAGATGGAGATACCTCTGCATTGGATTCTCCCCAGCCTTCGCCCTTTTCATGCTCTTTGTCCTGAAGCACACATTCAGCCGCGGGGCGGTCGCTTCGCTGGGTTTTGCGCTTTTCGCAATCCCGTTCTTCCTGAAGATGCCGAGAAGGATGAAATTCGCCTACATGGGAGCGCTCGCGGTCCTTTTCGTTGTTTTCTTCGCGGTGGTGAACCAGAATAGATCACTTCTTGAGGCTTCGTCTCTGCATGCGAGAGTGGACTACTGGCTCTGTGCCGGGAAGATTTTCCTCGGCCATCCCGCCGCCGGGACTGGCTGGGGCGACTTCTTCCACGAATACACCACGATCAAAAGTTTTCCCGGGACCGAGACACCGCACACGGCCCACAACATGGTCCTCGACTTTGCATCGCAATGCGGGCTGCCGGGGCTTCTCGCCATTATTGGGCTTGCGTGCGGAAGCATTTTTGCGGCCGGCATCGGAGCTGCGCGCTCCGGCGGAGCTTTTTTCTGCCGCTTCGGCCGTCTGGCCATCTTTTGCGGGCTTGCCGCGTGGTTGCTGCACTCCCTGACGGACATCAACTTCCAGGTTCCCGCCACGATGGGGTCGGCCATAGTCCTCTCCTTGGTGGCGGCAAATGGCTCCTTGTGGAGGCCGCGCCGCCTCCCCTTTGCGAATCTCGCGGTTATGGCCATTGTCTTCGCGGTCATCTTCTTCTGCGGCAGGAGGTTGCGTTTCGAAATGGCCTTCGAAAGGCTCCACAGGATCTGCGATCCAATCGTCTTGGACGAGAAGAATCCGGACCTATATTCCCCCCGGTCCATGGAGAAAGCCTTGAAGGCCGCAGTGGTGGCCGGGCCATATTCTCCGTATCCATGGGCGGCGGCTGGAAACTACGCGCAGTCGAGGGAGAACTGGGCGGCATCGGAGAAATTCTTCTCCGAGGCGTTGAAGAGGTCTCCCGAGCGCGCAAGCTTCCACGCAAGGCTGGCGCTCGCGCTGGTCAGGATGGGAAGATATGGCGATGCCCTCGACAAGCTGAGACGGGCCTCGGAGCTCTTCCCCAACAACAAGGAATACGAGGAGCAATACAGTAAAATGAGAAAAATATTGGAGAGGAAAAATGAAGAGTAAATATTCACTGAAGTATGTCCTTCAGTGAATCTTTACATCTAATAAAATGCGAAATCAACAGTTTTTTCATGGCAGAATGGCTGTCATCTTGAAAAACATGGTATCAGCGACCAGTTTTTTGCAATTTCTTATAGAATCAATCATAGAAAAAGTGATTTTGCATTTTATTTTTGGT
>DYMC01000168.1 GCA_020721745.1 Lentisphaera sp.
GCCCCGATATACTTCTCCACGTTGTTTGCGACTATGACTCCGTAGTTGGCCGCTCCGAGCCAGCCCGACATGATGATGCCCACCGAGCCGGCATGGAATAGCCCCGGCAGATGCTCGCAGAGTTTCATGCTCGGCTCCAGCCCCTCGAACTTCGTCCCGAACGACGAGCCTCCTCCGTGCAGGGCGTATCGTTTGAATGTCAGCGGAGTCGCCGATTCGATGTGGTCGAGCTTTTCCCTTGCGCCGGGGATGTATTTCTCCAGCGCCTCCACCGCCCTTTCCTCCATGTTCTTTTTCGCTGCCTTGTATTCGTCCGGCGTCAGCGACGCCCAGTCCTCGTATCTGGAATTCATCGAGGCGACCACGGTGTAGTCGTCGCCGCCGGGCCTTATCTCGGGGTAGTAGACCGAGAATGTCCGGCTTGTGCTGTCAGGCTTCAAAATGCTCTCGGGACTGTATCTGGGCTCCTCCGAGCAGAAGAGCAGGTCGCCGATGAACGGAAACGACTCGCCCTTTTTGAATCCCATGTAGACCTGGCAGCTGCTCGTGTTGAGGCGTATCTTCCTAACGCGTTCGATGAAGTCCGGCGCGAAATTCGCATCCCCCGCGAGTTCGAGGACTGTCGCCTTGAGATTTCCATTCGAGAGGACGGCCCGCGTTCTTATCTCTCTTCCTGCGATTTTCGCAGCCGCGACCTTGCCGTCTTTTACGATTATCTTCTCGACCTTCGCCCTCAGACAGTAGTCGGCTCTGTTCCTGTCGAGACATTCCTTCATCATCCTTATCATCAGGTCGGTGCCGCCGAGGAAGGTGTATACCCCCTTGCTCATGAAGTTCGAGAATACTATCCCGTATGTGATTGCCGGCTCGTCGAGCGTCGAGCCGTTCGCGTAGGTGATCGGCTCCATCAGAAGCCTGACAACATCGTTCCTGCCGGGGAAATACCTCTCGAACAGCTCGCGGTTCGTCTCGTCGCTGCGGTCGTAGAAGTTCATCCCATCGAGTTCGGCATAAAAGGCATCGGCGCTTTCCCTCGCGACCCCGAACTTCTCAACGAGTATTCTGGTGAAGTCCTCCTTCGTGAATTCGGTGTCGAGAGTGAACTGCGGATTGTCGAATCGGACCGATCTGACCTGGATTATCCTGTCGGCCATCTCCTTGCTCCAGTATTTCCGGAGCGTCTTCCTCATCCCTACCGGGAATCCGTGCAGAGCCACGTCGAAGACATGCCGCCCCCTGCGGAAATATCCGGCAAGACCTCCAAGCTCGAAATGCTGCTCCGCGAGAAGCACCCTCGCGCCCCTCGACGCGAGAAGATTCGCCGCGGTCATCCCGCCAAGCCCCCCGCCAAGCACTATGACATCGTATTCGGGGTTCACATCTTCAATTTTCTTCTGCGGCATTGTCCTCTCTTTTTATTTAGTATCCAACTAGTTCGAGCCCAAGGCTCTTGGCCAACAAAATGGAGGGACGGACTTCTCCGTCCGCTGTTGTGAAATCGGCCCAGGCCGCTAAATCTATTCCCATAAGGGAGTTTTTCCAGCGCTGAATACAAAAAGAGCCAACTGGCCCAGTTTGCAATCTGAACTTGTAGCGCTATATTGTCGTATCTATGTCTAGAAAAGATATCAAAGTTTTAAAGAAGACCGGCGGTCTTCAAAAGGTAAAGAGGAGGCGGAAAATTGTCCTCCTGGTTGTGGGGTTTTCTCTCGCCGGACTTATCGCCTACAGTGTCTTGAAGCCCGACCCAGAGGAAGAAGAGTTCGACCGTCTGAAGGGACTTATGATCTCCAGGCAGGAGGGAAAACTTGATCCTGGACAGCGCGATGATCGGCCCAGGCCGCTAAATCTATTCCCATAAGGGAGTTTTTCCAGCGCTGAATACAAAAAGAGCCAACTGGCCCAGTTTGCAATCTGAACTTGTAGCGCTATATTGTCGTATCTATGTCTAGAAAAGATATCAAAGTTTTAAAGAAGACCGGCGGTCTTCAAAAGGTAAAGAGGAGGCGGAAAATTGTCCTCCTGGTTGTGGGGTTTTCTCTCGCCGGACTTATCGCCTACAGTGTCTTGAAGCCCGACCCAGAGGAAGAAGAGTTCGACCGTCTGAAGGGACTTATGATCTCCAGGCAGGAGGGAAAACTTGATCCTGGACAGCGCGATGAATTGAAAAAGGCTTTCGAACGTCTATCTCCCGAAACCCGCGAAAAATTGGTCCGGGAACTGATGCGGGAACGCTTGAAGAAGGCAAGGGAGGATATCTCAGGCCTCGGCGAAGCCGAAAAAGAGGCAAGGGTCGAGAAAATGATTCAGGACGCCAGGGGCCGCTTCAGCAAATTAAGCTATGAGCAGAGGGAAAAAATAAAATCCGAGCTGGATTCGCCAGAGGGAAGGGAACGATTCAAAAACGCCCTTGATTTCTACTCGACCGAATTCAGCGCGAAAGAACGGGAGCTCTTCGATCCGTTGGTCCATGAAATCTTCGTCCAACTGAATAGTTTGTAGGAGCCAATTGCAAAACTGATGGAGAAAATTAATTCTAAAATTAATCTTGCGCTCGCACTAGTGCGCCCTTCCGGCCTCCAGAGGAGGATGAAAATGGAGGCTTGTCCGCCCCCGGAGGGAAGCAGTTTTGCCTGCTGCAAGTCGAGCGCTTGTGAATTCCCGATCTCGCATGGCATCGGGGGGGTGCTTCGCCCGGCAGGGCGCGTTCGGAGTTTTGCAATCGGCCCGGGGGGAAAGGATTTCACTCTTGTCGAACTGCTTGTGGTCATCGCCATAATTGCGATTCTCGCAGGGCTTTTGTTCCCGGTCATCGGACAAGTCAGGGAGAAAGCGAAGAAGTCATCCTGCCTGAACAATATGCGCCAGATAGGAATAGCGTTGAATGTCTATGCCGTCAACAGCAACGATTTTCTCCCGGTGTGCGTCCGGATCGGAACCGGTCCTGACGACACGTCTTGTGTTTCGAATATCCTTGAAACGTCCACGAAAAAGACTTTCCACTGCCCATCCGACTCGAAGGAAATCTATGATGGACAGACTTTTTTCGCCAGATACGGATCAAGCTACGAATGGAATCCGTTCATGAGCGGGATGAAGATTGACAGGTCCGAAATAGGGGTAGGCAAGCTTTGCATCACGATACCGATTTCCGGAGATGCCGAGGATTTCCATGGGAAATCTGGCAGGAATTATCTATACGTTGATGGGCGTGTCTCGGATTCTCTGGATATTTTGATAAAATAAATTAATTCCCGACGACAGTCGGAGGGTTGCGGCAGATGTCTGGAGATGGCAACGATTCAACTTCGCCCGTAGTCAAGGCGAGTTTGTTGAGCAAAGCCTTTGGAGGCATCAAGGCCGTGCGGGAACTGGATATTCAGATCAATTCCGGCATCGTGCATGGTTTCCTTGGCCCAAATGGCGCTGGAAAAACGACTGTGATCAAGATTCTGCTTGGTCTCATCTCGCCTGACTCCGGGGAGGTCAATATCTTCGGCCTTGATCTTTTCAGAGAGCGCAATCGAATAATGAAGGAGGTCGGGGCGGTAGTGGAGTCTCCGCTCTTCTTCGAATATATGACAGCCTATGAAAATCTTCATTATCTGTCTTCTCTCTCGGGCGGAAGCGATCGGAAGTCAATCGGCGAGGCGCTCGATATCGTCGGCCTTGCGAATGTCGCGGCGCGGAAGGTCGGCTCGTTCTCCTACGGGATGAAGCAAAGACTTGGAATCGCGCAGTCGCTTCTGCCGAAAAATAGATTCATCGTCCTGGATGAGCCGACAAACGGACTTGACCCGCACGGTATCGCCGGGATGCGGAGGCTTATTCGAAAACTATGCGAAGAACACGGTGTGACAATATTCATATCGAGCCACCTGCTCTCGGAGGTCGAGCAGATTTGCGATTATGTCACGATAATAGACAGAGGAATGAAAATCTGCGAAGCAAAAGTATCCGACTTGGTTTCAAGACGCGAAAGAATAGAGCTGAGGACTCCGGATGGCAAGGCTTTTCGCTCCTTCGCCCGAAACAAAAACATGGAAATCCACGAGGAGAGCAGGGAAGATGAATTGGAAGTTTTCATCTTTTCCGGCCATGAAAAGGAGATACCGAAGATCATCGAACAGCTTTCCGAACATAAAATAAGGATATTGGGAATATGCAGGCACAGCGATACGTTGGAGGATATATTCATTGAACTCACAGGGAACAATAAGACAGATTTTACTTCTGACAGATTTTGAGATCAGAAAGCTTTTTCGTCAGAAAAGTTTCTACCTGGGCATCATCGTCATCCTCTTGCTCACGGCGTTGGTCACGCTAGGGTTCTATCTCAGGAAGCATGACTATATTGGAAAGAAGAAACAAGCTTATCAAGGACGGCTCATCAGCGAGTTCATCAACGCCACTGCACTGTCGGAGAGCATCCTTCTGCCCGGCATATACATGGTCATACCCATGGTCGTCGGGATAATGGCCGCCGGTTCATTGGCCGGGGAGATCCAGAGCGGGCATGTCCGCTCTGTCGCCCTTCGCCCTGTCCCGCGCTGGAGCCTGCTCGCATCGAAATACATTTCCGTATCGTTTTATGCCGTTGTCGTCCTGGCGGTTCTTCTTTGCGTCAGCTATGCCGTCGGTGCGATTATCTTTGGGACATCCGGCGATGTCCTGGTCTTCGGCAATGCCTTTCTAGGGCGGGGGGCTGGCATCTACATATTCAACGAAAAAACGGGATTGGAAAGACTTTTCCTCTCCTACTTCTTCGCCACCTACACGGTCATATCGCTTGCGGCGATGTTCATGATGTTCTCGGCCATATCCAAAAACATGGTGAATGCTTCCATCGTGACGCTCGGAGTGTATTACACCAGTTTCATCCTTGATGCCCTCCCCTTTCTGGAGGATCTTCATAGATTTCTTCCGACAAGATACATGATGGTCTGGAAGTATGTGATGGCTCAGGATATCGCTTGGGAATCGCTATGCCATGATGGCCTTTTTCTTGCGGCCTACACTCTCGCCTACCTCTTGATCGCGGGTATCGTCTTCAGTTCGGCAGATCTATAGGCCTGTCCTGCACCAATGGAAAAGATACGAGCTCATGCCGCAGGCATCGGCTGGGCGGCCTTTGAAACGCAGGACAAAGCCAATAGGATTTTGCCATGTGTTTTCAAAGCCGCCAGATGCCCGCAATGCGGACTTGGCAAATATATCCTGGTGAAAATTTTCTTAGTGCTCTTAGACCCTTACTTCTAGGGTTCTGTGTAAAAAATCTTTATAATTATTTTGGTT
>DYMC01000169.1:0-1972 GCA_020721745.1 Lentisphaera sp.
CTAGCAATACACAACCATTGGTGGGAATTTGTAAAACTGGACGGACATCTTGTTTTTGACATTATGCTTGAGCACCTTGATCCATGCGTGTTTTTCGAGATTGACACCTATTGGGTGAAAACCGGGGGAGCAGATCCTGCCACAATCGTTAAATCCCTTGGAAAAAGAGCTCCTCTGCTTCATATCAAGGACGGTCCATGCGAACAGGGACAGCCAATGGTCGCGGCCGGTAAAGGGAACATGGATTTCCCGCCAATCCTTAAATCCGCCAAATTCGCTGAATGGTATATCGTTGAACTCGATTCCTGCGCCACCGACATGCTGACAGCAGTAAAAGAAAGTCTGGAATATTTAAAAACAGTGGTAAAATAGGAGAAAGAACCATGTACAGGATCGGAGACATTGAACTTAAACAGCTTGAGGCCACGATTGCGTCGAAACAGCTTTTTAGAGTTGGAAATCCCGCTTGTGGACATTGGCAACAGGTCGTGAATTTTGAAAAGGAATTTGCACAGCTTATCGGGACGAAGCATGCCCTCCTGGTTTCCGGAGGAGGCACGGCGGCTCTGACGTGTGCGCTCATCGGTCTTGGAATTGGTCCGGGAGATGAGGTCATAGTTCCAGCATATACATTCATGGCAACGGCATCGGCGGTGCTCATGGCCGGGGCGATACCGGTAATCGCCGACATTGACGAATCGCTGGCCTTGTCCCCTGAAGCTTTTGAAAAACGCATTTCCAAACATACGAAGGCAGTCATGCCTGTCCACATGATCGGACGTCCGGCGGATATGGATAAAATCATGGATATAGCCAGGAAGCACGGACTGAAGGTGATAGAAGATGCCTGCCAATGCGACGGCGGCAGCTACAAGGGACATCGCGTCGGTTCCATAGGCGATGCGGGAGCATTCAGTTTCAACGATTTCAAAATAATTTCCTGTGGCGAGGGCGGTGGCATGGTGACCAGCAATCCCGATGTCTACGAGAGGGCATCAATATTCCATGACAGCGGATCTGCTTTTCGCCCTTACGCAAAGGATTTTAGTATTCCGGTTTTCCTTGGACAGCAGTTCAGGGCGACGGAACTGATGGGCGCGGTCATGCGTGGACAGCTGAGACGCCTTGAAGGTATACTTTCGGATGCGCGGCGGATCGCCGGCCGGTTCAGAGCTGAACTCGACGGTGTCAAAGGGTTGAAGATTGCCCCCATGAATGATCCCGCCGGTGATTGCGGCATAAGCGTTGTATTCACATTTGAGTCGGAAGCTGGGGCCAGGAAGTTTGCGCAAAGTCCCGGAGTCGGCGCATGGCTTCCAATTGATACCGGCAAACACGTCTTCACCAATTGGGAGCCGTTGCTGAAAAAGAACATCTATCATCATCTACGAATGAATCCGTTTTATTTTGAAGAGAACAAAGGGCTCAGGGCCGACTATGGAGCGGAAGTCTGCAAAAAAACCTTGGATATTTGCAAGCGCACAGCGATAATAAGCATATCGCCTGACTTTGACGAGCAGCATGTGGCACAGCGTATTGAAGCATGCAAAAAGGCCATGAAAAATTGGAAGATTTAAAAAATGATGAAATTTGCAGATGTCAACACTTTTATCGGTTTTCCATCGAGAAAAATCTACGGGGCGATGCGGGATTCCGGAGATATCCTTGCCCGAATGAAGGTGTCCGGTATTGACAAGGCCGCCGTCTGGCATGTTTCACAGCAGGATTACTCTCCTCCGGAAGGAAACCGCATACTGGCGGAGTCCATCAGAGGAGCGAAAAAACAGCTATACGGGACGTGGACGATTCTGCCTCCGCAAACAGAAGAGGTCATATCCGGAAATTTCTTCCAGAAGATGGAACAGAATGGAATATATTTTCTCCGGGCATTTCCGGTTTCCCACAATTTCATGCTTGACAAAGTGGTCTTCGGGAATTTTTTCGAGGAGACGGCGGAGCGCGGAATTCCGCT
>DYMC01000169.1:2072-5288 GCA_020721745.1 Lentisphaera sp.
TGAACCGGCGATGCTTCAGCTGAGCCACGCTGAAATCCCGGACGATGACAAGGCGAAAATCGCCTCCGGAAACTTTGAAAACCTCATCGGGAGGATAAAACTGTGAGCTCTCTTAAAAAAGATTTTTTCAAATATGGCAAAGTCGAGGATTGCCCCGTATATGACATGCACGGGCACATGGGGGCGTTCTATGGCGCTCATTTCCCGATCCCGGATCCGGACTCTATGGTCAGACGTATGAGAAGATGCGGAGTCAAATTCCTCGCCTTCTGCCATCACGCCAACCTCTTTTCGGAATGGAAAAATAATACGGAGAATATCGAAGCCGTAAGAAGATATCCAAAAGAACTGCGGGCATATTGCGGCGTAAATCCGAATTACCCTGATAGTATCAACGAAATGCTGTCAAAATTCGATGAGTTCCGCGATGTCTTCATCGGATTCAAAATGCTTCCCGATTACCATGGCATGCCGCTGACGCATGAAAACTACCGCCCTGTGTGGGAATTTGCCGACAGGAATTCTCTTATCGTCCTCATTCACAGCTGGGGAAACAGCCCCAACGACGGCCCGGAGCAAATCGGCCTTGTCGCGGAAAAATATCAAAAGCTAAAAATAAACATGGGCCATTCATGCCATGGGGAATGGGATAAGGCGCTGGCGCTCGTGAATAAATTCCCCAATCTCTATCTCGATTTGTGCGCGGTTCTCGACGACAGAGGAATATTGGAAAAATTCGTCAAAGAAACTGATGTTGAAAAAATCCTCTTCGGCACCGACTTCCCATGGTTCGATTACCACTGGTATATCGGTGCAGTGATGGGGGCCGACATCACCGACACCGACAGAAGGAAAATCCTGCACGGCAACGCCGAGAAACTCCTTAAATCGTGCGGAAGGAGCAAATAAAGGCAAACTCAGGGAGGATTTATATTAGAGCCAGTCCACAAAAAGCTGTTTTTGTGGACGGGCTTTACATATTTATACTTAAACAACTTCAACCGCAAATCCAGAAAGTTCAAGGGCATGGAGCCAAGGGCTTTCAAAAGGCTCGATGCGATGAGAGCCGTCCGAGAGCGGCGACCGTCTTCTCCACGAGCTTGTCGCAGTCTCCGGCGCCGACTATCGCAAGGAGCGTCGCTCCCGCATCTTTCGCAATCGTATCCGCTGTCGAGTCGAAGCCCTCTCCTGCGAAATTCGCAAAGCCGGCTTTGCCGCTTGCCCGGTTCAGTTCCTCCACCAGAGTCTGCGAGTTGATGTCGTCGTCGGGGCACCATGCGGAGAAGACAGGCAGGACGGTCACCTTGTCCGCCCTGCTGAGTTCGCGGACAAAGCGGCTGAAATACTTCTTGAGCCTTGCGTAGCGGTGTGGCTGGAAGACCACGTGTATCCTGCGCACTCCCTTCATCCTGAGGAGGCTGTCCATGAGCGCCGAAAGCTCGGCCGGATGATGCGCGTAGTCCTCTATCAGAGTCGTGCTTTCTCCACGGAATCTGACGCTCATTCTGCGCTCCACCCCTGGGAAGTCAGATATCGCGGAGAGCGCATGCTCCACGGCGACGCCCGACACCAGCGAAATCGCATGGGCCGAGATCAGCGCGTTGAGCTTCTGGAAGTCCGGCCATTCTGGAAATGCCCCGGGTAGCTTCGCCAAATCCCGGACGCCGAATGATTTTTTATTCTTGTGAAACGAGAAAAGCTTGTCTGCCAGAGGTCCCCCGCCGAAGACAAGTTGTCCGGCGTTGCCCGCGAATTTCGCAAAATTCGAATAAAGTTCGTCCTCGCCACCGGCGAAATTCCAGGCATGGTCGTCGTCAAGATTGCTGACGACCGCGACCGTTGCGCCCATGAAGCTGTTCGTCCCGTCGCTCTCGTCGGACTCGGTCACGAATATGCCTCCGTCTCCGGCGGCGCCGTTCTGCTTCCATCCTCTCACCTTCCCCCCCACCATGAAGCCTGGCGAATGGCCAAGCCTGATCAGTCCGTGGGTTGTCATTGCGGTGATGCTGGTCTTGCCGTGGGAGCCGCCCACGGCGATGCTTTTTTCGTATGACTCCGCGATTTTCGCAAGGAACTCTCCACGGCGGAAGATCGGGACGCCTCTTGATCTGGCGGCCGCGAGCTCCGGATTCTCAGTTCCTATCGCGGAGGAGGCAATCACCACAAGCCCATGCGGATGCGGGAGATTCCCCGCGCTATGCGGTCCGCAGAACAGCCTGATCCCTTTTTGCGAGAGCAATTCGAGATTGCGCGAGTCCGCGATGTCGGAGCCGGAGACCTCGTGCCCCTTTTCCCTCATTATCATCGCCATTGGCGCCATTCCGACGCCGCCTATCCCGATGAAGTGGAATGAATTTTTAGACGAGATATTCATGGTATCAACAGTTTTATTCTTTCCTTGAAGGGGAGGGGGGGCGGAAATCCCAGGGACAGTATCTTCCGCATTGACAGTTGCGAATTTCGCGGGCGCCTGGCCTCCGAATGCGGAGGCTCGGCCAGGCGGACTATGTTTTTGGCGGACAATCCCACCGCCTCCGCGAAATCCAATGTCATCCTGTATCTGCTCGTCTTGTCCTGCCCGCTGAAATGGAAAATGCCGCTGGCTTTCTTTTCCAGCAGGAAGAAGACTGCGTTCGCGACATCGCCGGTGTATGTCGGGAAGCGCACTATCGAATCCTCCATCTTCCAGGACCTTCCCGATTTCAATGCATCCATCATGCTCTTGAGGAGGGCGGATTTGGCAAGCCCGGCCCCGAGCCCGTAGAGCAGGGGGACCCGGAGTATGGCGAATGCAGGAAGCTCCCTGACTATCTTCTCCGCCTCAGCCTTCGTCTCGCCGTAGTAGTTGACCGGGCATGGTTCCGAATCCTCGTCGTAGGGCGGGTTCTCCCCGGAAAACACGTAGTCGGTGGAGATATACAGGAAGAATGCCTTTTTCTCCCTTGCGATTTTCGCAAGGGCGGCGGTCGCTTCGACGTTTATCCTTCTGCAATAAGCCTTGTCTGCCTCGCATTCGTCCGGATTGCGCCAGGCCGCCGTGTGGATTATGCAGTCAAAGTCGGCCTTTGCGATTTTCGCAATTCCATCGTCGGTGCAGATGTCGGCGGAGATGTCCTCCGGATGCGTGGGATTCCGGCATACGCCTATGAAGCCGGCAGCTCTTCTCCGTGCTTCGATTGCGATGTCCGAGCCGAGAAGGCCGCTGGAGCCTGTGAG
>DYMC01000170.1 GCA_020721745.1 Lentisphaera sp.
ATTATCATAAACTTAAGTAAAAACGCGATTTTCAACTGCTTTTTCTAGGTTCATCGGTTCGACTTTCCTGCCTTCATTCAGCCCGTTTTTCGCGGGAAAACAGGCCGGGCCTATGGGAAAAGGAAGACGGGGCCGATTGCAAAACTCGGCGCTGTCACGGGGAGCTTTGCGGTTGGCTCATCTCTCTTATCGCATTGCAGAGCTTGTCCAAATTCTTTCCTTCCAGAGCGCTGATCGGGATTATCACCGCGTCCTTCACCTTGCGCCTGAACTTGGCCAGATTCTTCCTGGACTCCTCCAGATCGGTCTTGTTCGCAGCTATTATGGACTTTCTCCTGGAGAGCCCCTTCATGTATAGCTCGAGTTCGGCAATCAGCGAAAGATAGTCGGAATATGGATTGCGTCCGTCAACACCAGCCATGTCAATGACATATACGAGAACGGATGTCCTCTCGATGTGCCGCAGGAACTCGTGTCCGAGGCCGACATTGTCGTGCGCTCCTTCAATGAGGCCGGGAATGTCGGCGATGGTTATCCGGCCAAAGTCTGGAAAGGTGACCACGCCCACGGACGGATATAGAGTGGTGAACGGATATGGTGCCACCTTTGGATGGGCATCGGAAACAGCATTGAGAATGGACGATTTTCCGGCATTGGGGTATCCGACAAGGCCGGCATCGGCTATGGTCTTGAGCTCCAGCTCAAGATGCATCTCCTCTCCGTAGTCGCCCTTGTCGTGCTGCATCGGAGCCCGGTTCTTGTTCGATAGGAAACTTGAGTTGCCGCGCCCTCCGCGCCCGCCCTTCGCCACTATCAGCTCCATATCCGGGACGCTGATGTCGGCAATGATTTTGCCATTCTGATCCAGATCCTTGACAATGGTCCCGACCGGAACCTTGAGGATTGTGTCTTTGCCACGCGCCCCCGTCTGGTCCTTGCCACTGCCGTTGCCACCCTTCCCGCCCTCGAAGTGGGTGGTGAAGTAGTATTCGACGAGACTCTGCTCGCTTGTGGCGGCCTTGAGGACGACGCATCCGCCGTCGCCGCCGTTGCCCCCGTCGGGGCCGCCTTTCTGCACATACATCTCGTGGCGGAAGCTGCAGGCGCCGTTGCCGCCATTCCCGCCTCGAACCTTGATTGTTGCCTTGTCTACGAACATACAAAAAAAAAGCCCGGTCTTAGCGGGCTTGATCCATGATTGGGTCTGTTGTCACTGGGCGGGGAGTATGTTGACTCTCTTTCCGCCGTTCGAGAACTCGACCTTCCCGTCAACGAGTGCGAAGAGCGTGAAATCGCGCCCGCATCCGACATTCCTGCCGGGGACGAACTTCGAGCCCCTCTGCCTGACTATGACGGAGCCGGCCGAGACGAGCTGTCCGCCGAATGCCTTTGTCCCAAGCATCTTGGGATTCGAATCCCTGCCGTTCCTGCTGCTCGATTGTCCTTTCTTGTGTGCCATTGCCGTATCCTCCAAAGATGAATTCTAAATTCGCGGACAAGTAAATTATCCCATCATCACCGCTTTTCAAGCAGGAAATGAAAATTGCAACGCAATTTTCCCTGGAGATTGGAAAATATTTTATGGCATCAACAGATACTTTTGACGTGTGCGCAAGGAGTAGGGCGGCCATTCCTGGCCGCCAACTGGAAAACATGGAGCCAGGATGCCGGGCGAGAATCCTCCGGAGGCGGACAAGCGCCCAACATACTTTGTCGGGCGAGAACGCCCAACATACTTTTGATGTCTGCGCAGGAAGTAGGGCGGCCATTCCTGGCCGCCAACTGGAGATTGGACAAAGTCCAGAGCCGGTCATAAGACCAGCGTTCCGTTGGCAATTTTTGCAATTACCTCAGGATACAACTGTTGCGGAGGAGAAGTCGCCGGAGAGGACTTTCTCGAGCGCATCCTGGTCGGAGAAGTTGAACACCACTATTGGCAGGGAGTTGTCCCTGCACATCGAGAAGGCGGTGGAGTCCATGACCTCGAGTTTTTTCTCCAGAGCTTCCGCATAGGATATCTTCTCGTATCTCTTCGCTTCCGGGAACTTCTTCGGGTCCTTGTCGTATATGCCGTCCACCTTTGTGGCCTTGAGAAGGACATCGGCGTTTATCTCCAGCGCACGCAGTGCAGCGGTGGTATCGGTTGTGAAGAACGGGTTTCCAGTGCCGCCGGCGAATATGACTATCTTGTTCTCGTCCAGGGCTTTATTTGCCTCCTCGTGGTCCATTTTCGCGGCGAAGGGCTCTACTGCGATGGACGAGAATATAACGGCGGAGAATCCCGCCGCGTTGAAGGCCTCCTTCAGGCAGAGGGAGTTCATGATGGTCGCAAGCATCCCCATGTAATCCGCGTTCACTCTGTTGAAACCGGACTTGGAGGAGGCCGGCGCCCCGCGCCAGATGTTCCCGCCACCCACCACGACCGCCACCTCGACGCCGTTGTCGCATACCGCGCCAATGCGCGATACGATCTCCTCGATTGAATCCATGTTGTAGGGGGTGCTGTCGCTGTCGTCCGCCTTCAGCTTCTCACCGCTCAGCTTGAGCAGCACCCTGCCGTAGATGTATGAATTTTCCATGATATGCTCCTTTGGTTTGATTCAAGATTCAGGATGCTTGTCCGCCTTATGCGGCGCGGCGGGCTTGCCCGGCCTCTCCCCCGGAGAGAGAACTGGCAGGCAAGCGCTGAGCAGCCTCCCCCCGGTCAAGCCCTGGCAAAGACGTATGAACGCTGAACGTGTGAACGGTGAACGATGCTGCGGCATTCATTCCTCCTCCTCTTCTCCCGATTTTATGTCCTCGAATCCTTCGACCAGGATTTCCCGTTTCGCGCTTGCCCCCACTGGCGGCCCGACTATTCCCCTGCGTTCGAGCTCCTCGATGAGTTCGGCGGACTTGTTGTATCCGATCCCGAGCCTCCTCTGTATGTAGCTCGTGCTCACCTTCTTGTCGAGCAGGACAGTCTCGAATGCCTTCTTGAGGAGCTCGTTGCCGGAGTCTCCCAGATATTGGTTGACGATATCCTCTATTTCGGGCTTCATTCCGCCGCCGTCGCCATCATCTTCGCCCTCCTCCGCCTTGAGTATGCTGTCGTCGAAGCTCTGCTCGACCTGGTCGGCTATGAATCTTACCACCTGCTCTATCTCATGGTCCTGGATGAATGTTCCCTGGACCCTTTCGAGATTGGAGCTTCCCGGCGGAGTGAAGAGCATGTCTCCCTTGCCGAGGAGTTTTTCCGCCCCCTGGCCGTCTATTATCACGCGGCTGTCGGTCTGGGAGGAGACCTGGAGCGCTATCCTCGAAGGGATGTTCGCCTTGATCGCCCCGGTTATGATGCTGACGCGCGGAGTCTGTGTCGCGATGATCATGTGGATTCCGGCGGCGCGCCCCTTCTGCGCGATTCTCGCTATCGAGGTCTCCACGTCCTGCTTGTATTCGGTCATCATTATGTCTGCGAGCTCGTCTATCACAATGACGACGTAGGGGAGGCTGTCGGGTATCTCGTTGCCATCGTTGTCCTTCTCAGGGTCCTTCGATCGGTCGCGGGTGTTGAAGGTGACAAGGTTGCGCGCCTTGAGCTCCGAGAACAGCTTGTATCTCCTCTCCATCTCGTTGACACCCCACCTGAGGGCGCGTGGAACTTTCTTGACGACATTGACCACCTCGACGTTGAGGTGCGGGAGGGGCTTATACCATGTGAACTCGACCATCTTGGGGTCTATCAAGACGAATCTCAGCTCGAAAGGGCTGAACTTGTAGAGCATGCTGAGGATTATCGAGTGCATGCAGACGCTCTTTCCGCTTCCAGTGGCGCCGGCTATGAGCATGTGCGGGGATTTCGTCAGATCTGTCACGACGGCCTTTCCGGAGACATCCCTTCCGAGGATGACCGGTATCTCCATCCTGTTCCTCTGCCAGGAGTCGGTCTCCATGATCGAGCGGAGTGTGATGGTCGAGACAGTGGAGTTGGGGACTTCGATGCCGACGGTGTTTTTCCCCGGGATGGGGGCGAGCATCCTCATGCTTTCGGCTTCGAGCTGCATGGCGAGATTGCGCTGGAGCTCGGTTATCTTGTTTATCTTGATATTGGGGGCGAGCATGATCTCGTATCTGGTGACTCGGGGCCCCGATATGGTGGCGACCACTTTTCCATCAACCTTGAAATGCTCGAGGGTCTCCTCTATAATCCTTTTCGAAGCCTCGATTATGTCTCCGCTCTCGCCTTCTATCTTCGCTCCCTTTTCGAGGAGCGACAATGGTGGCAGCTCGTAGTGGGTGCTCTTGCCCTTCTTCTGGTCCTTTATCACCTTCCTGCGCTCGGGCGGGGTCTTCCTCTCCTCCTCTTTTGGCTCCGGAGCCTTCGCCAGAATCTTTTTTGGAGGAGGCTGGGTTTCATCCGGCTTGCCATCGTCATCCTTCTCCGTCGTTGTAAAAGAGGGCTCATTCGCCTTTTCGGCATCGGCCATCATCTTTTTGAACTTCTCCTCGCGCTCACGGTTCCTCCTCGCGCCAAGCGACTCCTCGGAATCCTCCCCGAGCATCTCGATGATCTTCATCCTGTCGTCCATCCTGGAGGCCAGGACGGCCCGCCAGTCGGCGAGCCACACGAATATCATTCCGCTTGCGAAGAAGACGAATCCGACTACAAAGGTGCCTGTCGCGCCGACAAGTCCGTAGAGTATCCCCGGCCGCGCGGAGCCGGTCGGGGCGGCCAGTATCTGCCCTATGACCCCTCCTGAAAGGCTGGAGAGGGAGGCATCTCCCCTGGTGCCTATTCCCAGACGCTCGGTCAAGGGGGAGAAAGTGGACGGGAACATCCCGAAGAGGACTATCATGCCGAGGGTTGCCGCCAGTATCGCACCGATGTAGCCATGTCTTTCCACGGGAACGGATGACATCACGGGTCTGAAGGCGCATATTGCGAGAAGGAGCAGGATCGGATACGCGGATATCCCGAAAAGATAGAGGACCGCCCGGGAGAAATGCGCACCAAGAGGGCCTATCCAGTTTTTCAACGGGGCCTCGACACCGCCCGAGAGGACATCCGCGTCGGACGCGTCGTGCGAAAGCAACGCGAGGAAAAGCAGCAGAATTATGATCACATAGGCCGCGTGCCTGAACCTGAAGACGGACTTGCTCTCCGTCCCTTTCGCCAAATCCGTCTTTTCCTGTCCCGCCGTGTCCATCCTGGATGCCTTCCGGAAATTCGATTCCGCCCCTCGCCGCTGAATATATAGCTCAAATCGAAATTTGAAAGTCTCTGTTTCTGCCGCTGTTGTTATGG
>DYMC01000003.1:0-6618 GCA_020721745.1 Lentisphaera sp.
CAGCAATGACAGCAATAACTAGTTTATAAAACAGCTGGATTTTGTCTAGCCGCTGTTTACGGCTATATTAAGTGTCAAACGGAGAACTCTGATTCCAGCTAGAACTGAAAGACAAAGAAAAGCCATGTCGTTCGCCCTGGCCATAAAGACCGGCAAAGTTTCTGGCCGGAAGGCCGGCAAAGCCGTCCGGAGGATGGCCGCTGGCATGACAGAGCGGCAGCTGCGGGATTTTGCCGAGAAGAAGGCCTATATGCGCTCCCTGCAGAAGAAGGAGGACGACCTCGCGCTTGTCAGCTATCTCAGGTATCTCGACAGAATAGGGGCGTGACGTGGCTGTACAAGAAAGTTCAACGCGTTGAACTTTTCAAACCAGGAAATTGACAACATGACGGATACCGAAAAAAGCAGACTGGTTTCAGCGCTGGCGTATCTGACGGCCGGGGCTGGCACAGGGGCTTTGGCCGAGTATGCCATAAGGGGCAGGGTGACGCCAGCGGGTCCTGTGATCGGAGGTTTTGCAGGCTTCGCGGCTCGGCCGGACGGTGTTCTGGGGTCTTTGAGGCGGAAGCTTTTTGGTGCGGCGCCAAAACCGCAGTACACAGCCCCGGGCCAGTCTGCCGTCCGCCATAGGAACCCCGGCGACAGGCAACCCACCGCTGACGAAGTTCTCGACAGCTATGCGTCGGCCACTGGTGTGGGCAAGGAGACTATACAGAAAGCCATCGGCATGGGGTACGGCCGCAACGGAATGTCCGCGCTTGCTGCGTTTCTTGTCAACAACGTCAGGCCGAACACCGACAGAGTTGAAAAGGAGAAGAGCAATCCGGATGACTCCGTTTTAAAGAGCACGGCTCTTGGCTGGGGGGCCCCCGCCGGCACAGTGATGGTCGGCAATCAGGTATTGAAGCATCTTGGCCAGGAGTCGTTGGGCAGGCTTGCGCTGATGGAGGCCGGCAAGACCGGATCTTTCCGGCTGGCTGCCGGCCAGACAGCGGCCAGGCTGGGTCTTACGGCGCCTCTTAAGACTGGTACGGGCGTCAGGCTTGGTGCTCCTGTCTGGTGGCTGGCCAGTGATATTATAGACACGGGGCGGGCTGCTGCGCGGCATATGGATCCTGTGAAGGACAAGGCCATCCTGGACGCCAGTATTAAAGCGATAGGCGACACATATGAGCGCACCGCGATGGCCGGCAGGGCTATACCCGCTGTAGATGCCGGCCCCTGGTCTGTCCTGGGGACGACGGTCGCCGGAGTGTTCTCTCCTGGCGAGAGCTTGGTGCAGGCTGCGGCGGCGGCTCCGTCCGCCGTCAAGTATGGCTTCAGCAGTTCGGTTCCCGAGCTGATGCAGCGGGCAGGCAACAAGCTTGACTTCACCGACGAGGGCTGGAAAAGGTATGCCAAGCTGAGGAAGAGTGGCATGAAGCCCGCGGACATAGCCCGCAGGCTCCGGTTGGAAGGTTCGCTGAAGGATGTCTATGTAAAAGGCCGGAACGAGGCCGAGGGCACTGTGGGTGTCCACCGGACCGGCGCGCCTGTGTTCTCCAGCGAGCAGCTGAAAGCCATCGCCGACAGCATCCAGGCTGGGCAGCCTGGCATTCCGAGGGGAAGGGCTCTGAGCGCGGCCTACAGCTATATGGTCGAAACAGGTCTTGCCGACCCTGGCTACAGAGACTCTGGATATCATTTCTGATTCTGCGCTTGCATTGCCGGGCCTGTGGTGTATACTAATCATCCATAAAGGAGGACGGGCGATGGACGCTGTAAAGATACCGATAGGGTTGGCTGGGCTCAACGCGGCCGGCGGCGCCCTGGGGGTTGGCAAGGATACTTTCGCTGATTATCTTATTGAGCTCTGCCCGGACATGTACGCCAGGTACAGCTTCGCCGAGCCTATACGCAGGATAGGCGAGGTGTTCGGGTTCACCAGGGAGCAGATGGCCGACAGGGCCATGAAGGAGCTCTGCGACGAATTCTGGGGCATCTCGCCGAGGCGTTTTCTGCAGATGGTGGGCACGGACATGTTCCGGAACGTATGGCGCAGCGACGTCTGGATCAAATGCGCCAGGAAGGCCGTGTGCGGCAATCCCGGCAGGCACACGGTGATAACCGACGTCAGATATGCCAACGAGATGAAGTTCATACAGGATATGGGCGGGTTGGTAGTAAGGCTGCGCCGGAATTCTGAGCCTTATGCGGATTCGTTCCACCATCCCAGCGAGTTCGAGCTGAACAGACTCATTGCCTCCGGCGCGCTCAGGCCTGATCTGGAGGTCGACAACAACGGTTCGATGCAGGATCTGAAGAGAAGGGCCTTTGATTTTCACCACAGGCTGCAGTCCTTTGGATTCAATAAATTAAACAAGGGTGGCGACATATGAGCGAAAAAGGCAAAAAGCCGATGTCTGGAGAGGCTGTTGTAAAGAACAATGTGACTTTGTACGACGAGACCGGCGTGCCGGGCAACGAGTACAAAATTTTTCCAAAAGGTGTTGTTGTCCCGCGCGCGACACCTACCGGAGGGGTGGAGGGCGGCGCTGATATAAAGGTTGTCAAACGGGTCCAGGAGTGGGATGCCGAGAAGAATATGTTTGTTGTCAAAGACAAGTCTGAGGTCATTGTTCATGCCGCGGGGCAGGCTTCGCTGGAGCTGCCTGACGTCGTCGTGCCGCCGCCCGCCAAGTCCGTTGCCGAGACTGCCCAGGACGCTGCCCAGGATCCTGTCGAGGAGCTTCTGCCGTCGCCGGAGGGTTCCGGCACCGACGCCAGGCTGGACCGGCTGACTTCGGCAATAGAAAAACTGCTTAAGGACAAGACCGCCGCGGCCAGGGTCCCCCGGCCGGACGGTCGCGCAAGGACTCTTGTGAAGTATGAAGGCTATTTCGGCACTATAGAGGCGGCCTACAAGAAGGTCATTGTCAATGCCAGCTGCGTCGCGCTGATCAGGGCCGCCGCCACCGACGACTTTTTCTATTCTCCGCCCAAGGACATGGAGAAGGACTTCAAGATCACCGTCAACATGCCGGGCGGCCCTCAGGAGATGATGGTGCTCAATCCGGGGCTGGAGTTCGACTATACAGATATAAGCGAGACGCTGCTGGTCTTGCTTCGTGTCAGCTGACATGATATATTGTTGTCTATGACTATGACCAAAACAAGTTCTGAACATATAGTGTGCTCCAGGTGCAGCAGGCCTGCCGTGGAGGGCAGCGATCCGCCTCTCTGCGAGAGGCACGCCTTGCTGGCCAAACAGAGCTCCGAGGACCGCGTCGGTATCAGGGATATTGCCGCGCTTGAGCGGCTTCATTCCGACAAAGAGGTGCGAACATGTACAGCGACAGTTTGACCAGGTGGGATAATACTTCGTCGCTAAACGACTTTGCCAATCCTTTCGCCACGTTTGCAAACAAGATCTATCCGCGAACGATATTTGATGTGTTCAGATGGGCCGAGTGGCTGTGGCTAAGGCACGGGACATATAGCCAGGCTATAAAAAAGAGCGTCAGATATTTTATAACCGGAGTGGAGCTGTACGGCGACGGGGTGGGCAAGGACACGCGTAAAAAATACGAGGAGTTCCTGCTTGACAAGTTCGATCTGCTGAGCCTGCTGGCCACTGTCGGCGACGACTATGTGTATTCAGGCAATTCGTTCACGTCGGTCCATATCCCCTTCATCCGGCAGCTGGCGTGCCCTGTATGCGGGCTGACCCGGCCGCTGTCGACGCTCAAGCCGGATTCCGACTGGTCCTTCAAGAACTATGAGTTCACCGGAACTTGTCCTGGCTGCAAGGCCAGGGACGTGGTGTTCAAGCGCGTTGACATCAGAAAGCCCAGGGATACAGAGCCACTGAAGGTGCTGCGGTGGGCCCCCCAGTCTATATCGATAGACTATTGCGCCATAACCGGCGACTGCGAATATTATTACCAGGTGCCGCCCAGGGACCAGGACAAGATAAAGTCCGGCGATCCGCTGTATCTGGAGTCCGTGCCGTGGGAGTTTGTCGAGGCTGTGAAAGCCAACAGGCCGCTCAAGATGAACAAGGACACGTTTTTCCACGCCAGATGCCCCGCAGGGTCTGCTCTCGAGCCCAGACTACGGGGATGGGGGCTGCCGCTGTTCATGTCCAATTTTTCGCAGGTGGTCATGCTGCAGATACTCGAGAGGTACAACGAGGCCATCGCCATGGACTATATTGTTCCGTTCAGGCTGCTGTCCCCTCCTGGGCAGACTGGCGGCTCGGATCCTATGCTTAGTCATAATGTCGGCAATTTCATGACTTCGGTGAGGCAGATGGTCAAGGAGCACAAGCTGGATCCGACCACGTGGCATACGGTCCCGTACCCGGTCCAGTACCAGTCGATCGGCGGCGAGGGGGCCAGCGCGGTGCCTGTCGAGTTGCTCAACTATGCTCTGGACCAGCTGTTGACAAGCATGGGGATACCCCAGGAGTTCTATAGGACCACGCTGGCTATACAGGGCGTCCCGATAGGGCTTAGGATGTTCGAGAAGACATGGACCCACCATGTGAGCGTTTTAAACAAATGGCTCAATTGGTTTCTTTCCCAGTGCAGCAAATTCATGGTCTGGGAGAAGGTGTACGGCAGACTGTCGCCCACCAGCCTGGTGGAGGACGACATGGGCAAGCAAGTGAAGCTGAATCTCGCCTCGGCCGGCGTGATATCCAAGCAGACCGCGCTGCAGTCTTTCGGAATAGACCATGACGCGGAGCAGGACAGGATGATCGAGGAGGAGAGCGCCATGCAGGAGAAGCTGCGGGAGCAGCAGGCAAAGGACGAGAAGACGCAGATGCTTTCGGAGGCGTTCAAGCAGGGTATGATCCCGCCGCAGGCCTACAACCAGTCCAACGGGCTCGGCTTTATGTCTGCCCAGGGCGGCGCGCCGGCAGGGGCCCAGGGGGTGCCTCCTGCGCCGCCTCCAATAGATACCTCGGCCATGGGTACCAGTCCTTCTCTGGACGATCTGATGGCGCAGGCCCAGGAGATAGCTACGCAGCTGCTTACGGCTGATCCTGCGACGAGAAGGCGCGAGCTGACCAACATGAAGAAACAGAATCCGTCGCTGCATGCCCAGGTGAAGCAGCTGCTGGCGGACCGGGAGCAGCAGGCGGCGCAGTCGGGCATCCAGATGGCGCGAAGTGGACAAATGTAGCCGCTTGAGATATTGTAATTGAAAACAATATGGGTGTCTTATGAATCCAGATTTTTTGTTCCGCAAGCTTGCCGAGGATCCTGGTGTTGTTCCGCCGCCCCCCGAGGCGCCGAAATGGACCCGGCCTGTAAACCAGGTGACTGGTTTTAACGTCGCCCGGGGCGCGGACAGATATGATGCGTTTGCAGGGCTGGCGGGCGGTGGCCTGGCTGCGCTGCTCGCGTATCTGTTCACAGGAAACGGCAGGGCTGCCGCGGGCGTCGGTATGATTGGCGCTATCCTGAGTATAATAGCCAAGCGGCAGGGGTGGGACCAGGGGCAGACAAAAGCGCTGCTTGATACATTCACCGCCAAGATAGGTGGAGCTGTTAAAGACTACAGAAATTCTGCATATCAGAAGCAGCTGGCCCAGTATAAAGAGCAGCGGCGCGCTGCAGACGCCGACGCGGCCCTGGCAGAAACCAAGGCGGCCGGCACAGCGGCCAAAGCCGGGCCTCCTGTTCAAGTGAAGCTTAGTGATGAAGATACCAGGCGCGCACAGGAGCTTTCGGATGCGGCTATAGCACGCTACGGGGCTAACAAGTTCACTGGAGAACCTATGCCTCGATATTCTAACCAGGCCTTTAGGGCGCGGCAGCGGCAGGTGGTGGACGCCGAGACTGCTAAACCTGATCTGGCGAAAAGCTATTCGCCGAATGAGTTTGATGAGCCTGAATTCGCCGGTCTTGATGTAACGCCGCCGGTTGTCGATGTTTCCCCGCCCACTGCCTTTACACCGGCTTCGGCCGTCCAGGTTGACCAGTCTGCCCAGACTATCAGACCGGGTACTTATGCTAAAATAGACAAGGCTTGGAACGCGCAGCCGAAAAATCCTTTGCAATTGCAATATGACAGCAAGGAGTGGCAGGACTCTGTCCGCAACAATCTTAGTAATATGTCCAGGGCTAAGTTTGATGAAATAAACAAAAATCCTTATGTTCCAAAGGCGTTTAAAGATGAAATAAGAGTGCCGTTTGAGATGACTAACCACATGAAGCAATTTTCTACTTATTAATTACTGACGGGAATCACAATGAGTTCTGCCGGAAAATATTTGGACTATATGGCCAAGGAGGCCTCTTGGTTCGACAATACTCCGTTCAGCACTAAATTCTATGAAGATGACAGTGTTCGTTCACAAGACTTTGGCCGGGCCCCTGAACTGGCTATAATAGACAGGACCAGGAAGACGGGAGGGCCTTCTCTCAAAGCTAGCCGCGACTATGCCGCCAAGGTCCGTAATTCACCTGAAATGCAGGCCGCCAGGAATAGTGGCAACATATTCAACGATATCGCAGTAGGCGTCGGCAATTTGTTCAGAGGGTCTAAAAATCAGCAGTTGTCTGTAAGGCAGCAGAATATACAGGATGTGTATGCGAGAAATATCCGGGGCGAAGATCTGGACCAGCT
>DYMC01000003.1:6718-9199 GCA_020721745.1 Lentisphaera sp.
GGCGAAGATCTGGACCAGCTCAACGCCGACAAGCGTGCAGCCATGCTGCAGACGGCTTATGACGCTGAGCGGGCGGGCGGGAATCTCAATAAGATGAATCCCAGCACTTCGCTTGGCGCGTCGATCGGGAGCAGCCCTGTTCAGCACCAGATCGACAAAAGGGTGACAGAGGGTATGAAGAACGTCAAGCAGCAGACTCGCGAAGAGTTCAACCGCCAGATGGGCGAGGCTATAAACAAGTGGGGGCCCTGGGTAGCGTCTCTCGGTCTTGGTGGAATAGGGCTTTACCTTGGCCTTAATTCCATGTCCCGCAGCGCGCAGCAGCCTCAGCAGCTGCAGCCGACGCCGCCGCCTGGCGTGGACTGGATCGACCGTTCTAAGTTTGGAGCATACGATGTCTAAAGGTCTGCTTGATTTTAGTTGGAAGACGCCTGTAAACGCCTGGAAGCGCGCCACTGTAAACCCCATAGGCTCCACGCTGGCCATGTCCGCCGCGGCAGCCATACCTGCTTATTTTCTAGCGCCGTGGTTGGGTCGAAAGTTTATAAACACAGCGGTCCCTGAGAAATACCGGGCCGAGGCGATGGAGGAGTTCGAGCAGCCTGAAAATCTCCGTAGGCTGAGAGGCAGGGCTGCAGGGATCGCAGCGCTTCTGACGGGTATGGCGCATCTATATACCAGTTACACGCCGGCCCGCGGAATGTCTAGCCTGGCCAGCTGGGGGTCCGGGCTAGGAGGCACTTCTGTAGGAAGCGCGATGCCCAAAAACGCGAGTCTGATGTCCAAGCAGGCGCTTCAGTACTATATGAGCGCGCCCGCCTTTTCCGATACGCGGACCGGGTTTTCGTCTGTAAACGCCCCTGCCGGAATGATGCCGGCTATACCGTTGAATGCAAACACGGCTCCTTTGTTTGGAATGGGGTCGGCCATAGGCGGAGATGTGGACGCTCTTATAGAGACTCCGATAGTTCCTCTGAGACACGCGGAAGAACTGATAGAGAATGATCCATATTTGAACCCTCGGCAGAAAGGGATTATATTGAACATATTTGACAAGACCGATACCGGAGGCAGGTCCGGGCTGGTCAGTGTAAGCGATCTGGCGTCGGCCGGGGTGCGTGCAGGACTTGGTTATGCGGGGGGTGCTGCCGCCGGGCTGGTGCTTGGCAGCATATTCGG
Organism: Lentisphaera sp.; assembly: GCA_020721745.1. Classification (GTDB taxonomy): domain Bacteria; phylum Verrucomicrobiota; class Lentisphaeria; order Victivallales; family GWF2-50-93; genus DYMC01. The sequence goes on from DYMC01000003.1 coordinate 7,898, forward strand.
GCTTCCCACCAGTGTCACGCAACAGCTGTCCAGAGTCGGAGGAATAGCCAACGCGGTCATAAACACAGGAATCGTAGGAATATGAAAAATATTGATAGGTATTCGGAATATATGTGCAAAGAGGCCATATGGCCTCTTGATCAGCTGACTGGCGCGGCACAGGATCTTGTCGGTAAAATACCGCTGCTGCTTACGCTGCCCGCTGTACTGGGCGTCGCCGGCGGAGCGGCCATCTCCAAAGTGACATCCCCCTCCGAGGCTTCGGTCAAGTCGCTGCAGGATGAATTTATTCAGGAAAAACTTAGGGCGTATACAGCGCTGAGGGAACGCGAGCTGCGCATGGCCAAGGAGCGCATCAGGAAGGCGATTAAATCTTCAAACAGGGATATTTTGCTATGATTAAGGAGATGGAGAACGGCGACCAGCCTATCAAGATTGATGGAGTCTTCGAAGGCCTTCCCTACAAAGGTCCGCTCATATATCTGAAGGACGACGATCCTGACGACAAGCGGCCTGTGTTGGTCAGAGAGCTTAAAGTGGCGCGGTTTGACACTTCCAAAAAGGACGATCTGGCGCAGTACCAGAGCGTATGTCAGAGCATAGCCGACGGGCGCGCGCAGCTTTCAATGGAAAAAATAGAGTATGTTCCGGAATCAAGGAACTGGATAATACTAATGCGGTGGGTGGAATTATGGTACGGTCCTCCGAAAAATATATGATGAAGCAGGCGGTTGTCAACAGCGCCGATAAAGGCTTTGGCCCTGTAAGCACTCCTACATTAAAAAACGTGCTCAATTTGATGCTGAATCCCGCCGCGGGGTATCCCGCGCCGTTTATCGGCGGAACAGTCTATTATCCGTTCAAGGACAAGTATCCGGCGGCGCTGCCTCTGTTCCAGGCGGTTGCGCTTGCGACCACATATGGAGGCCTAGGCTATGTCCTGAGAAGTCTTGAATACAAAAGCAAGATGAAGCAAAAGACCAGGATGAACAAGAAGCGCATAGCCAAATACGTGTCGGCCCAGATGCCGCTGGTTTCGCCAGATCCTATAAGAGATCCTGCGAGAGAGGCCAAGGAAGAGCTGATGGGCACTGAAAAACTGGCCATGGAGAAGGCAGCGGGGTCCAGGATGCAGTATCTGTCGCTGCTTGTGCCGCTGGCGGCGATGATAGCCGGCACCTACGGCGGATATGCTATGGCCGGCGCCAAGTTCGACGCAGAGGACAAGAGGCAGGCGGATGCTGAGACAGCCATGCTCAAGGACAAGCTTGACAAGCTTAACTATGAGAAGATGCGGCTTGG
>DYMC01000003.1:9299-15999 GCA_020721745.1 Lentisphaera sp.
CAGCCATGCTCAAGGACAAGCTTGACAAGCTTAACTATGAGAAGATGCGGCTTGGCCGTGGGTTTGAAAAAGACGCCGCGGCGGATATTCCGGAAGATAAATACGACATGGCCGCCAGACGTATAGTTGACACCAGAATGGCGGGCAAGGATATACTAGGTTTCGTCAGGGCGCTGGCCGGACTCGCCGCGATCTCCGTTTTTTCAGGTTCAATGTATTTTTCAAAGAAGTATTTCGACGACAGGGATCCGGCCAGGCAGCGGCTGGATTCGGTGGAGAAGGCGCTCAGGCACAAGGCGATAGTGGAGACCGAGCGGGCTCCTGTGGTCATACCCAACATGCCTGAAGCGGTGACTAAAAATCTCGAGCGCCCGGCGGCCGGCAGATCGTCGGTTCCGGCTGTGTCCAGACGGGTCGGAGTCTCCGCCGACGCGCTTCCTCCCTTGCCTTCCGCGGTGGACTCCAGCGATACAGTCATGAGTAAACTGATGAGGTGATTTTGTGCCTCAGAAGTTTATAAAAAGCGTTCTTGATGAAGTTCCCGGTGAACATTATGATATGACCGACTACGCTGCGATTCGTCGCAGGACGTTGGATAATGTTAAGGCCGCCATAGCGTCCAGGTTCCCACTGTCCAATTCCCGCTATACTCTGTCGCTTTCCGGGCTGGAATATGACAATAAGCAGTTTTATACCCCCCGGGAGCAGGCGGAGGCTATATACGAGGGCCGTACGCTCGGTATAAACCTGAAGGGGCGGTATGTCCTCACCGACAACGAGACAGGCAAGGAGGTTTCGTCGTCCGGGAAGAAGATACTGCTGTCGGTGCCTTACCTTACCGACAGAGGCACATACATCCGCAACGGCCATGAGATGACCATCGGCAATATAATGCGAATGCGTCCCGGGGTGTATTCACGGATGAGGAACAACGGGCAGTACGAGGCTCATGTGAATCCAGACCTGGGAAGCGGCACGGCGTTCAAGGTTGAGATGAATCCTGACGACGGCGTGTTTGTGCTGCGTCGCAACACCGCCAGACTCAAGCTTTATCCGATACTCAAAAGAATGGGCATAACCGACCATCAGCTTGAAGAAACGTGGGGCGCCGATCTGCTGGAGGCCAACAGAAACGCCTCCCCCGGGTCGGTGGTTCGTCAGAAGCCGGCTACTGGAGTTCCTGTCAACCGTCTGGTCAAGACGGCGTCTGAGACCGAGGCCGGCGACGAGGCAGGGGGGCTTTCCGGCCCTGAGCTCGATACCAGTACGCTTGAGGCCGAGCTTGCCGAGATCAAGCTGGATCCCGAGGTGACCGCCAGGACGCTCGGCAAAGCGTATTCAGGGGTCACCCCCTACACTCTGCTGGACATCAGCGGCAAACTGCTCAGGCTGTCCAGGGGTGAAGACAAGCCTGATGTCAGGGACAGTCTTGAATTCCAGAAGTTCTACGGGGCGCCCGAGTTGTTTGCCGAGAGGATCGCCAAAGACGGTGGCCATGTGGCCAGAAACCTGCTGTGGAAGGCCACGAACAAAGGCAATTTGGATTTCATAGGGCCCCGTTCTCTGAACAAGCACATGGACGCCGTGTTCAACGAATCCGGCGTCGCCAACTACATAGAAGGGTCGTGCCCGGTTGATATGATGGAGGGCAATCTCAAGATATCCAAGATAGGGCAGGGGGGCATAGACAGCATGGACTCCGCGCCCGAGGAGGCCCGCTATACGAGGGACAGCTACCTGGGGTTTCTGGACGGGATAAAAACTCCTGAGAGCCTCAGCGTGGGGCTGGATCTTTTTGCGTCAGACGGTGTCAGAAAAGGGGCGGACGGCCTGCTCTATAACAAGTTTGTCAACGCCAGGACCGGCCGTTCGGAATGGGTCAGCTCGGCGAAGGCGGCGGCTAGCGTGGTGGCCACCCCTGAATATCTGAAGAGCAGAGAGCGTTTTGTCCCCGCTTTCACGAAGGACGGCGCCAGAATTGTCCCGAGGGGCGAGGTCGACTACTACCTGGAGGACGCCGGCAGCATGTTCTCTCCGTCTACCAATATGGTGCCGGTGATAGGCGGGATAGCGGGAATGCGCGCCAATATGGGCAGCCGCTACTCGGCGCAGTCGGTGCCGCTGGTGTCCAGGCAGGCGCCTCTGGTCCGGACTGTTGTGCACGGGGAGTCGGTCCAGTCCAGGATGGGCAGGCAGCTGGGTATCGTGAAGGCGTCGACGGCCGGAAAAGTCAAGTCGGTGTCCGACGACGAGATAGTAGTGGCGCAGCCCGACGGCTCCGACAAGTCCTACTATCTGTACAACAATTTTCCCGCCAACCAGAAAGGCTATCTCAGGAATATAGCGGCTGTCAAGCCGGGCCAGGAAGTCAAGCCAGGCCAGCTTTTGGCCTACAGCAACTATACAGACAAGGACGGGCTGGCTGCGGTGGGCGTCAACCTCAGGACGGCGTATATGCCGTACAAGCTTCTCAACTACGAGGACGGCATAGTCATATCCGAGAGTGCGGCCAGGAAGCTGACGTCGGAGCATATGAACCACTATTCGCTGAATCTGGGCGATGGCACGTTCGCCGACAAGGCTAAGTTCATGTCGGCGTTCCCCGGCAAGTTCAGCAAGGAGCAGTTCGACACTATCGGGGCGGATGGTCTTGTCAAGAAGGGCACCGTGCTGAAATACGGAGATCCTGTGATACTTGGCATAACAGAGAATGCGCCGTCCCCATTGTCCATGGGGCGTCGGACGGTGGTGTCCAGGATGGAGATATGGGACAAGGACTACCCGGGCGTGGTGGTGGAGTCAAAGAGCACCGCCAAGGGTGCCAAGGTGTTTGTCAGGGCCAACGCCCCTATGCAGGTCGGTGACAAGCTTGCCAATTTCGAGGGTGGCAAGGGCGTGGTGACTGAAATAGTCCCCGATTCCAGGATGCCGACTGATTTGAAAGGCAGGCCCGTGGAGGTTCTGATGGATCCGCTCGGCGTCGTCGGCAGGGCCAATCCTGCCCAGCTTGTGGAGGGGTCGCTCGGAAAGGTGGCCGAGAAAACTGGCAGACCCTATGAGCTTCCGCGGTTTTTCGACGGCAGTCTGGTCGAGTTTGCGGAAAACGAGCTCAGAAAAAACGGGCTTAGCGACACCGAGGATCTTTTCAATCCGGAGACTGGCAAGATTATACCGGGAGTGTTTGTGGGAGTCAACTACTACAGTAAGCTTAAGCATCTTTCCGAGCTTAAGAAGAGCGGCAGGGGTACGGGGGGATATACGCTGGAGGATATTCCGGCCCGTGGCGGGGAGGAAGGCAGCAAGGGTCTTGGGTCGCTTGAGCTTTCCGCCATGGTGGGGCACGGCGCGATGAAGGTGCTGAAGGACGCCAAACTTATCCGGGGGCAGCGTTCCGACGAGTTCTGGCGCGACTTCCGGCTGGGCAGGTCCCCGGTGATGCCAGGCGAGCCGTTTATCAACAAGAAGCTCTACGCCTACTTGCAGGGCGCGGGCATCAACATGGTCAAAGATCGCAACCGCACCAAAATTTACGCCATGACCGACAAGGATGTGCATGAGATGGCCGAGGGCCGCGAGGTCAAGAGCGCCCAGACCTACGACGCCAGGAGCTTCGAGCCTGTGGACGGGGGTCTTTTCGGCAGAGACGTGTTCGGCCCGGACGGCGACCGCTGGGGCATGATAAAGCTCGACTTCAAGATCCCGAACCCTGTGATGGAGGACGGTATACGAAAGATTCTGGGCATGACCACCAAGGACTACTCCGCAGTCATGTCGGGCCAGAAGGAGCTGGATGGAAAAAAGGGTCCCGAGGCCATAGCCGACGCCCTTTCCAAGATCGACGTGGATCGGGAGCTGTCCGGTCTGTTGACCACCATAAAGACTTCCTCCGGCGCCAAGCGCGACACTGCCATAAAGAGGTACAGGATACTGGGTGCAATGAAGGAGAATGGGGTAGAGCCCGCGGACTTCATGCTTAGCGCAGTGCCGGTGGTGCCTCCCAAGTTCCGGCCCATAAGCTCGGCCGGCTCTTTGACCATGGTGGCGGACTCCAACTATTTGTACAGGCAGCTTATCCATTCCCTGGAGGACTACAGGGAGGCCCAGCGTAGCCTGCCCGCCTCCTATAAATATCCGTTGATGGCGCAGGTGTATAACAATTTCAAGGCTGTAACGGGACTGGCCGACCCTGACGACGTCAAGTTGCAGGCCAAAAACGTAGGAGGGCTGCTCAAATGGGTGTTCGGCAAGGGTTCACCGAAAGCAGGGGCGTACAACCGTCGTGTGATAGGCACGGCCCTCGACATGGTGGGCAGGGCGGTCATAACAGTGAATCCGTCTCTTAAGCTCAACGAGGTAGGGCTGCCTGAAAAGAGCGCGTGGAGCATATACGAGCCTTTCGTGGTCAGGGACCTGGTCGGAAAAGGGTACCCTGTGACTACCGCTGTAAAAATGACCGCGGACAAGACGCAGCAGGCTTATTCGTCGCTCAAGAAAGTCATACAGGAGCGCCCGGTGCTTATAAACAGGGCTCCTACGCTCCACAAGTTCGGGATCATGGCTGCGTGGCCCAGGCTGACCAAGGGTAGCACGCTGCAGCTGTCCCCTACCATAATCGAGCCCTTCAACGCTGATTTCGACGGCAATTGCGTAGATTTTGATAGTATAATAGTTGTTAAATTATCTAAATTTGAACTTAACTTGTTTGATAGAAAAGTATACTGTACTTATAACTTAAATAAAGAAGAAGTTATGAGAACAGCGGCGGAATCCAGATTGGAGGTCAGAGATGGTGAGGCAGTAATAGGTCTTAAGATAGGAGATGTGCCCAGGTTGGGTGATCCTGTTAAAGATAGAAACGGGGCAAATGTATACCAGCTCCCTGATAGCTTTGAAGTGCTGAGCTTCAACCCTGACCGCGGTTACGAGTTTTCTAAAGCTTTGAAGCTTACCGTGGAAGAAGGGTGCGAGTGTGTCGATGTCTGTATAGCCGACAGGCATGTTGTTGTGTCTGCGAATGAGTCGTTGGCAGTGTATGACCCAGATACAGGTCTGATGGTTAAGGCTGCACCTAGTGTAGATGAAAAAAGATTTATTCCGGTACTCGCCAAAGATCCTATGCCGGCAGGTTCTAAGGGGGACCGGGACTTGGGATGGTGGATCGGCTCTTTCTTATCCGGCGGCTGGGTGTCAAAAACCATTGTGGGCTACGCCAATCTTGAAGATATAAAGCGCAAGGAATTTGAGCGCATAGCCAGGGTTAAATTTACAGAAAACTTCTTATGTAAAGAATATTCCACAAAGGCGGGCGATCCAGGCAAACTGGGCGCCTCCATAAAAATCCACTGCATAGGCAAGGAGCTCGCCGATAAGGTTTCCGCTTTGAATCTGTCTACCAAGCGTCCTGCGGGAGACAGTCAGGCTATGACCAAAACAATACCCGAGCAGCTTATAGCGGAGGGTTCTGAAGATTTTCTGTGGGGTCTTCTGTCCGGTCTGCTGGATGGCAACGGCAGCTTCTCTGTGAACAGGTCCATGGCGAATCCAAGATTTTCATGTCGCATAAGCACATCCAGTGGTTTACTAAGAGATTCTATAACAAGACTTCTCTATAGACTAGGTGTAAGATTTTCAGTTACCACCATCTCTCCTCGTGGTTTTTCAGATGAGGCATACTCAATATGCCTTTCCACTGTCGACATGTTTAAGTGTCTAGACCGGCTATCGTGTATCGGCGAGAAAGAACGTTCCGTCATAGCGGAGTGGCGCAATTCGCCTCCTGGCGATAAATTCTCTAAAGATGTTATACCTCTGTCCAGAGATGAAGCTCGGATTCTGGCGGACCACTGTCTGCACTCCAACATGAGCATATATTCAAAACTTAAAGAGTGTTCAGATGTTCCTAGAATATCAAGACTTAGCCTGCTTGGCGTTTCAGAGGATTTAAAGATGCTCGGTCTCGACAATCTTCTGGCCAGGGCTTTAAACAGAGAGGTTATCTGGAGCACAATTTCCAAAGTTTCTCCAGCGGGACGCAGACAGGTATTTGACTTTGAAGTAGTGGGCAATAAAGTTTTTGTTGTAAACAACGGGGTGGTTATATACGACACGATGAACTACCACGTGCCCGTCTCCACGGAGGCCGTCCAGGAGGCTATAGATAAAATGATGCCTGAGAAAAATCTGCTTGCCACCAGGACGATGCAGGCGCATTATAAGCCGATACGTGCCGCGTCCTATGGCCTGTATCTGGCGTCTAGGCCTCCTGAGGGCGCCCCCAGGAAGGCGTTCAGGACGGAGGAGGAGGCTGTCGCGGCCTACAGGAAAGGTGAGATAGACATAGACACTCCGATAAGAGTCGGTTAGACTTGCTGTGCGAACCGGCGTATGATATATTATTCAGTAAAAACAGACGAGGATCAGTTATGATAAACAGTAGTTTGCTTAAGGCGGCCAGGGCCGCTTTGATGGAGAAGAGAGCTTACGTGCCAATGACTCCTGAGGCTATGGCTGCCGCCCAGCAGGCTCCCCCGATGGACCCTGCCATGCTGCAAGGTACGCCGCCGCCTCTGTCTCCGATGGACCCTGCCATGATGCAAGGTACGCCGCCTCTGTCTCCGATGGACCCTGCCATGATGCAGGGTACGCCGCCGCCTCTGTCTCCGATGGACCCTGCCATGATGCAGGGTACGCCGCCTCCTGT
>DYMC01000003.1:16099-29704 GCA_020721745.1 Lentisphaera sp.
CGCCGCCTCTGTCTCCGATGGACCCTGCCATGATGCAGGGTACGCCGCCTCCTGTCCCTGCCGATATGCCGCTGCAGGTAAATCTATCGGACCTTGAGCAAATATTTAAGCAGGTCAGTGGTTCTGCAGGGACTTCTGAGGAAGCTGCCGGGGAGGCGCCTTCGGGCCGGGTCACTAACAGGCAGATCAAGGCCCAGCTCGACGAGATACAGCAACTGTTGTCTATTATGGCTGACGCTTTTGGGATATACCCGCCGGTTCAGGAGACCGGCTCCGTCCCCGAAGCTTCCAACGCTCCGGCGGCGCCTTCTGACATAATGGCGGCAGTATCTCAGGCGCCGGGCACCCCTCCGTCTGCACCTTCGGAAGGAATGCCAGTGGCCGCGGGCAGAAAGGACAAGCTGACGCGTATGATAGAAAGACTAAAACACTTTAACTGATAGGAACCACAATGACTGATTTATTCACCAAACTAGCGGGAGCCGACGGCAAGGATGTCGTGCAGGCGGGCGTTGGACAGCCGGACAATACTGCACGAAACAGGCTTCTGGCCGCAGGAGGCGGCGCGGCCGCCACCTTTTTGCTTGCAAAGTATCTGATGAACGTCAAGCACACGCCTACTCTTCTGGGGGCCACCGCGGCGGGGGGGCTTGGCGGTCTGACGCTGCACGAGATGCTGGCGCCTGACGAACGTGCTAAAGAGGTCGAGGTCGACCGTGAGAAGCAGACTGAGCAGATGGCCGCCAATCTCAGGAACATCGGGCTCCTCAGGCCGTCCCCGGCGGGTAAGCTTCTGCAGAGTGGCGAGTTCGCAGGCGGCGCTACACTTGGGGGGTTTCTTGCGGGCAGGTTGACAAAATCCGTAGGGACAGGCGGAAGATGGGATACGGTTTTGCGTGCGATTGGAGGCGCTCCGCTGATTAGGAGAGTGGGGGCGCACCCTGGCGTAGTTGAGGTTGTGAGCAGGCTCGGCGGTGGCGTAAGCGCTGTTCTGCTGGATATGCTTGGCAGAAAACTTCATACTAACTATTTGCTTAGAAATTCAGGTGGGCTGGACTGATTGGATCTATGATTACTACACCGGGCAGACTGATGCTTCGGAAAGCCCTGCCCGAAAAGTACAGGGATTTTCAGAAGCCCGTGGACAGCAAGACACTGTCGGCCATGCTTACAGACATGGCGACCACGCTGAAGCCTGCCGAGTACGTCGATATCCTTAAAGAGCTGACCGACCTGGGTCGCTATGTGGCTACCGACTACGGCAGGTCTGCCTCGATTTCCCTTAAAGATCTCAAGCCCCCCGCCTCTATAAAGAAAGCCAAGGCCGAGCTCAGAGCCTCGTTCGACGCAATAGCCCAGAGCGATATGTTGAATTCGGCCGAGAAATCAGAGGCTATGCAGGCTGTGCTGGCTAAAGCCTCCAAGGATCTGCAGCTTAAGCTGATGGAGGATGCGGCCAAGGAAGGCAACGCCATGGCCCAGGCGGTGCTCAGTGGAGCCCGCGGCGGCGCGAAAGGGGAGCGGATGGTGCAACAGATGCTCATCGGCAGCCTGGGTTTATACGATTCAAACGGAGAGTATCTGCCCGGCACAGGCGTCCGGGGATTTGCCGAGGGTCATACTCCGTTCGAGTACTGGTCCGCCTCCTATGGAACTAGAAAGTCCAATGCCGATGTGCAGCTGGCTACGGCCAAGGTGGGCTACCTGGCCAGACAGCTTACCAACGCGGCCCACCGGGTCATAGTCACTTCGGATGACTGCGGCACCACCAGGGGCATATTGGTAGCCGGCGACGACTCCGACAATGTCGGCAGCGTTCTTGCCGCCGACACCGCGGGGCTGAAGGCCGGCACGCTGATAAAGGAAGAGCACTTGCCGAAGTTGGCCGGCAAGAATATTCTTGTCAGGAGCGCGCTGTCGTGTGACGCTCCTGAAGGTGTGTGCGCCAAATGCGCCGGACTGAGGGAGCAGGGTCGGCTGCCTTCCATCGGAGATGCTGTCGGGATAAACGCCACAAGGGCTTTTGTGGAGCCTATCACACAGTCAGCTATCGGCAGCAAGCATGCCGGTAAGCAGATATCCAAGCGCAAGAAGCTGGAGGGGCATCGGCTTATAAACCAGTTTGTACAGATGCCGAAGGATTTTATAGACGCCGCAACGCTGTCGGAAGTGGACGGGACTGTCAAGCGCATAGTCAAAGCCCCGCAGGGCGGTGTGTTTGTGTTTGTGAACGACACCAGGTTTCATGTGCCGGACGGTGTGGCTCTCACTGTAAAGCCGGGCGACAAGATCGAGGCCGGTGATGCCCTGTCGGAAGGTGTCCCGAATCCTGCGCTGGTGGTGAAGTACAAGGGGCTGGGTGAAGGCCGCCGGTATTTCGTCAACCAGCTTGGCAGTATGCTTAAGGAGAGCGGCGGCGCCACCAACCGGAGAAACCTTGAGTTGTTCACCCGGGGATTTCTCTCCAAGGCCAGGATTACAAGCCCCGACGGATATAACGGATATATGATAAACGACGTGGTGGACTATGATACGCTGGCGGGCTCCTGGGAGCCGCGGCCGGACTCCAGCTTGAAAACAATCACAACAGCGAATAATTTATATCTGGAGCGGCCTTATCTGCATTTTACGATAGGTACCAGGGTCACGCCGAGGGTTTCGGCGGTGCTTAACGCCGCGGGGATAAAGGCTGTGCAGGTCCACAAGGACCCGCCGCCTTTTGAACCTGTGGCTGTGCGGGCCCAGGCGTTCTTGGGATCCGACAAGGACTGGGCGGTGCGGATGGCCGGGGAAAATCTGAAGAGCTCGATAACATCGGCCGCGCAGAGAGGCAGTTTCAGCGATGCGGACAGCACCTCGTATTTTCCAACTTTATTGAATATAGCAGAAAAGACAGGAGACTAAGATGCCAGGCTCTTCATTTGAATTAAGCCTTAGCCAGCTGGCCGATGCCCAGCTGGCCCAGGAAGCACCTTCGCTTGCCGACCACAAAATAGGTTTTCAGCTTATAGACAAAAACGACGACGACACCAGAGGCGTCGGCGTTATGGTGTATAAAGTCGGCTCGCAGTGGATCTATGTTCCTGTTTTTTATCTGAACGGCCGGATAAAAGGCACCAATTTGATGTATCTGCAGCAGCAGTCTATTTTTGCGCCATGTAAGGAGAATTGGTTGACTTTCTTCAAGAGCAAGCAGGCGTCTCCGCTGGCGTTCGTCGCCGATGCCGATGAAAAGAAACGGTCGGAAGAAGGCAAATCCGGCACGGTCAGCATAAGGGGGCCGGAAACACGTATGATAAAATCCGCGGGCTCGTCTGCTTTCAGCATAGTGGAGGACTCCGATCTGTCCGGCATGTTTGACGCGCCGGCAAGGTCGGATGCCACCGACCTCAGGCGCTGGATACCCCGTATGGGCAAGAAGGCCGCGGCCAACTTGCTGTACGCCTTGAACACGAGTTCCACTTTCGCCAATAGATTTCTGGAGCATTATTCGCTTTCCGATCTGGAGACTATGGTAAAGACGGCTTCAGACAAGTCCGACAATGCTGGCACCGTCAAAGAGAAGCCCGCGGCGACTTCAGCTGTCCAGATAATAACTATTGGCTCTCCGGAGGCCGATACGCTCGACGAGGCCCAGAAAGCTGTACTGGTCAAGGACAGGATATTTATTGTGGACAGGCGCGAGAGCACTTCTACGGTATTCAGGGATTCGCCCGCCAGCACCAGGCTTAATACACCCACCGCCCCTGGGTTGTACCAGGTGATGATGCAGGACGGTTCCTACAAGAAGTTTATGGTGTTCCTGACCGGAGCCGCCGTGGATGGCTGCCCCGGAACTGCGCCGCTGGACGGGATATGGAGATCCGATACAATATATCTGGCGGAGCCTGGTTCCGACAAGGCTGCTGCACTGCATTCCAGAGATATTCTGGCTTCGGCCATTCCTGGCGGCAAGTCTTTCTCTGAAATAGGCAGGCCTGTGTCGGAATTGAAGAACCGTGATGATGTGTTTGCCGATTTTCTAGTTATAGACCGCAAAGGCACAGCCAAGGTGGTCAAGGTGGCGGGTTCTGATGGTTTTATAGGCAACACGCTTAAAGTTCGGTTGCAGGGCCGCAACGAGCCCTGTCATCTCAAGCTGGTGGATCATGAGGGTGTGCTATACAGAGCTTCCGATACATTGTTTGTGCCCAGGGACGCCAGGTTCCTGGAAATCGACTATAAACCTATTTATACGGGGTCGTTGAAAGCTCTTTGCGCATCTCTGAAGGATAAGTCCGGGGTCAGACCGCTTAAAGTGTATTCAGACGGATTGGAAGTGGAGCTGTCTGGCAATGACTATACTACCGGACGCATAAGCAAGACCGCCGCCATCAAGGAGCTGGTTCTCAGGCACGGTATAGCTGCCGAGACCGCCAAGATCATGGTCAAGGAGGCCTCCGCCCATCACAGGCCTCATTCCGATAGATATCTTATAAAGCTGGCCAGCGCCACTCCGGTGACGATGGATAGCCTCGTAGGCCGCGCGGCGCCTGATGAGCTTATCGAAGAGGAGATCGGCGGGCGAATGGAGAAGGACGACATCAGCATGCTGGAGGATGCCGCCAGCAAAGGCCAGAAAGATGTAATGGACGTGTCTGTGTTAAAGGTGCTGGCCATCAAGAGCGACGTGCTTGAACAGATCAATGAATATGTGCCGGATCTCATAAAAGGCATGGACAGGATCGGCAGGCTGTTGTTCCTGTTCTATTGGCATAATGAAGATTTCAAAGATAGATATGGCGCTTCAGATATGACCGATCTGGAGGATTCGCTAAAGGATGTATTCGACTCTCTTAGCGACTTGGTCTTGTTCCTCCACAAGAAGTCCATATCTCCGGCGTCTGTACTTGAGACCTCCACAGGGGATTTGTCTGAAAATATAGGGATTTGATGTCTTCTTCCAGACAGCGCGGGACCAGGATGTTCTTCAACTCTCCCTCCTGGCGATGGGACCGGGCATGCTACGAGCATCGGAAACGTCTGAAGGGCGAGTCTGATTTTTTACCTTCTTCCGATATACTGGTCATGCAGATGACTCGGTTTCTAGACCTGTGGAATTCAGACAAGGTTCCCAAGGACCGGCTCCGCACTGTTCTGCCTTTTCAGAGCAGACTGGTGGATGCCTACCTGGACATATCCCCGGCATGCCTCAGGTTCTGCATAGAGGCTGCAGCTCTGGCCGGGGCCGGCGACGACTATATAGCGCTCAATATGGGCAAGGAGCTGGATCCTCTGTCCTACAGAATGTACAAGCTGCTGTTTTTTGACGTCGACAAAGCACTTGTCTCAAAGGCTTTTATGTGGCTTGAGCGCAATGTGCTAGAGCCCGCCTCTTTCTACGAGGGCCCATTGAAGCAGTCGGGATACGCCTGGAAGCTGTGTGCGCTGCAGGGTGGTCTGGACAAGCTTTCGGCCATGTGTCTGCATGGAGATGTTTCGGATGAGTCTGTAGACTGGATACGCAGACAGGCCGTCATAGAGCATGTCAGGAACACCGCCACCAAGGCTCATGCTCCTGTAAGGGCTTCGGATGAAGTCGAGGCCCAGCTTGCGGCTTCTGATATCAGACAGCTGGCTGAAATCCATGAACGCAGAGAGGAGGCGACCAGAAGCGCCAACTTGAAAAGTAGAGCTGATAGTGATAGTGTAATAAGTAATCTCTATAAAGTGATATCGCTTTATGGGGGGACCGAGAAGCTTGGCGGCCGGGAAGAGGTAGACGCAATAAAATATACAGAAGAGGATTTGAAATGAGCTTCGAGAAAATGTCCAGCATAGAGGAGAGAAAGGTCCTCAGATTGATTGAAAAAGCCGTCTATCATTCAAGAGGCGGAATGACACCCACCGACGCCATGTGCAAAGCCGCCGAGACCGTCGCGGTGACCCCGGAGCTTATGAAGCGTGCCTGCGAGGCATTTAACAAGTCCAAGAGCGTATATATGCTCAGCAGCACTCCTTCCGACCGCAGGGCTGAGACTTTTCCGCTGGTGGATGCAGACGAGGTCGTCGCCAGGGTTTATACCAGGACGGCCAGGTCCGACCGCAGGCCTGCCGCCATCCCTGCGGCGGACTACTCAGAGCTGGGGCTGCCGTTTTTTAAAGCCGCGATGGAAAAATCGGTTTCCGACGACAAGGACAAGCCGGCCGAACTTGGTTCTTTCGATGCCCGCAGAAAAATATTTGAAGCGCGCGACCGGAGTTATCTCATCAAGAACGCCGCCAGTAGAATAAGACAGCTTAGGATAGAGTCTGAGATGAGCCTGGACAAGGCTCTTGAGGCTATGGGCACGATGAATGTCCGGGAGCTCGAAAAGACAGCCCGTATGGTATACAACAGGTATGGCGAAGATGGCAAAGCTCTGATGGAGATAGCCGCTGCCAAGCTGCACAAGAAGTTTGGGATAGAAAAGACCGCGTCCTACTCTGTGTTTCCATACAGGGAGCCTTTTATCAGCATAGTCAAGGCTATGGAGAAGGCCGCTGAATACAGGCGCTTAAAAAAAAATTTCTTTTTGAAGCAGGCTGACTTGAAGTCCGGGATCACTGCGGATGTGATCAACGCAGTCAAGCTCCCGGTTAATATTGTGTCGCAGTATGCCTCTCCCATAGTCGAGTTGTCTAAAGTTCCGATAGTGGAATATCTTACCAAAGAGAGGGATGTAGGGGCAAAAGGACTCGACGAGACGCTGGATCCCGATACATTAAACAGCTTAAAGGCCATAGACGCCTCCCAGAATTTCATAGATGTGGCCTCGGACCCCCACCTCAGAAACTATTCCGTCAATCAGATCGCCGACGCCTACAACTCTGTAATAGGGGTAATGCCGGAACTCCAGAAGCCGCGCTACAAGGCGTGGCTGTCGTCTTTGGTCAGGAAGCAGCTGGTGCAGGGCGATACCTTCGATCCCAACGAGATACCCACACTGGCCTCGGCCGCCGGTTCGTTGGCCAGGCGCGAGTCTGACGCGGCGAAAGCTGCCGAGGGAGCTGTACAGGCTGTCAAGGAGGAGGTCTCCAAGAAACAGGCCCTGCTGCCTGAGGGGGCGGCCGAGGTTATCGCGGGGCTTGGCAGGGGTTTGTCTGAAAAAATGGATCTGTCGGAGACCAGAACCGGCGGTGGCGGTGGCAGTGAGCGTAAAGGCGCGGGCAAGTCTGGAGATGCTCGTGGCGCGCGTGCGAATATCCCACGGATTGCCGAGGCCACGCCTGATCAGCGCAAGGTCATGCTGGAGGCCGGAATAATCGAGTTTACTGATAATTATTACAACAAACGTAAAGTGCCGCCGGCTGCCCGGGCCGAGTATGTGCCGCAGAGCGTTGATTTTGAGATGCCGGAGAATTTCCGGTATGTTCCTGCTCACGAGTTGAGATCTGCCATCCAGACTTATCAAATTTTAACACCAGATTAATTGTGATACCTAAGATAATATACCCAGATTCGTTCGACTTCGGGATGCCGGCCGCGTCGCTCATCGAGATGACAGGCAAAGGCCCTGACAGAGGCTATATGCAGAAGCGGGCTGCTTTGTTCGATAATGACCTTGATTGCTTTGAACGCAAGAAGGGCTACTCCTACATACATCTCATAACCACTGGCGCTGCAGAGAGATATGGTTCCAACAACAATGGTGATTCATTCACAAAGGAAGCTCGTCTGCACAAGGCGCCGCACCCTAAAGATCCGAACGTGGCCGCGGTCATGCTGGACGGCGGTCTGAAGAAATACCACAATGACACGTTTGAGAAAATGGGCGCCGTCTACCGTTCGCACGTGAACAAGCATAAGGACGGCAAACCCTCGGGCTACATAGTAAAGGCGGCCTACAACGACGACATGGACCGCGGGGAGCTGATCGTGGGCGTCGACAACCACATATGGGAAAAAGATCTTCAGAAAATGGCCAATGAGCAGCCTATTTATTTTTCTGTCGCGGCCGACGTTCCGCATGATTACTGCTCCTATTGTCTGAGCAAGCACCACAGGCGCTCGGACTACTGCGACCATCTCAAGAACCACATGCTCGCCATAAGCAAGGAGGGGCATCAGATATCAGCTATAAACGACACTCCGTTGTTCCACGATATAAGCGGGGTTGTCAGACCGGCCGACAAGCTTGCGTTTGGTCTGCGTAAAGTCGCTTCCGGAACTCTTTCCGGAGCCGATCTTGCCGAGCTGGAGGGCATGGTACCGGATATTCGCACAATCAACTATTATGAAAGCCGCAGGAGTCCTAGCCGTATGGAGCTGCTGCGAAAGCTCGCCTCCATAGAGAAGAAGATAGCGGCGCAGAGCTGTGGAGGTCCTTTGAAGGATGTGCAGCTGGCTTTTTCCAGCGGCTCCGGTTTCGGTGAAGTGGACAAGGATCTTATAGACAAGATGAGGAACGTGGAACCGCAGGTTCTCTTCGGGGAACTTAAGAATAGAAAGATAGTGCTTCCGGTCGATGTGTTCTTCAAGTTGCTGCTTGGCTCTGGCTTCGCCTTGGTAGAAGACGACATGTCTTCAGTTAAGACCGAATTGCCGGGGATATTCGGCAGGCTGCTTGAGGACGGGGAGTCCATGGGCTCCTTTATTTCAGACGGGAGCTATGAGCCTGCCTCGGGTTCCTGCGGTTTAAACTCCTCGGATATAAGCAGACTGGTTGACTCCTCTTCTTTGGAGGAACGCCCGGTTGAAATCCGTATCATCAGATGTGTGGCCAGAGGGGGTTCTGCGCCCGGGTATGCTTTGGAGAAATCGTCGGCTCTGCGCACTCCCGTTTCAGGATTTCTTGCCAGGGAGTATGCAAAATATATCGCGGCTTTCGCTGATGGGATGCCAGGCAACGTGCAGGACTTGACAGTTGCACAGATGTGGACTATAGGTAATAGATAAAGGCCAGATGTGTTTTATGTCGATAACAAATAAGAAGAGGAACGCAATGAAGAATCAAGAGCTGATTGCGAACATGCTTGACTCCTTCTATGAAAAGGTGGCGAGTGACAAAGCAGCCATCCAGAAGCAAGCCAATGAGACACTGGCTGCTAAGGAAGAGGAAGGCAAGAAACAAAAGAAGGATCCAGGAATGGGCGCGGCCGGGACTGAAATGAACGCCGATGTGACCAAGGGCATATCCGGAATTTCAGCTCCTGACTCCAAATCTCCTGTAGCGGCTGACGCGGTCGTTGCGCAGAGCGTGGACGGGCCCAGAGCGTTAACAGCGGATGAATCCATAAACGAGGGTGAAAATCAAGTGAAAGTCGAGAAGCAACACAAGGAAGCACGTGCCGAAAGACTCGGCAACGCCATTCTGTCGCATGTGGCAGAACTCAGGAAGCAGGCTGCATACGCCGGCTACAGCCCGATAGAGAAGCTGGCTGCTGAAAATCCTAGGCTCAGGAAGGCGATTGACATGTCCTATACCAGTTTTACCAATGGGTGGCTTAGAGGCTTCGAGAAGAAGGCCGAGGACATTAAGGCCATGCTGGCTGCCGGAACGGTAAACACGCCTGCAGAGGCGGAAGCTGTGCTCAACAAGATAGCTGCGGAAGATCCTGCGGCCGTTCTGCCTGAAGAGGCGCTGGCTGCCGCGGAAGCTGCTCCTGCTGCTGTTGATGCTGCTGCTGCTGCTGAAGACGAGCTCAGTCCCGAGCAGACTGCTGCTCTAGAACAGCTTGCCGATGAAATGGCTGCCCAGGGCGTGACCCCTGATGATGTCATCCAGGCAGCGCAGGCTATTGACGAGCTTCAGGCCGCTGGAGTGGCTCCGGAAGAAATAGTCGCGGCTGCTTCTGAACTTCAGAATGAAGAGGCTTCAACCGCCGCTGCGGCTGAAAAGCAGGCTGCAGCCAGAAGAAACATCATAAAGGATTATATCAGGGGGCTCAACTCCCGATAATCCAGCGGCAGGTGACAAATGGATGACAGGGATTTCTTGCAGGCGGTAGTTGACTACGTTGAGCTTACGGACAGTATGCTTTCGGAAAAACGCACGCCGGCTTTTAAGAAAGAGGCGATCGACAAGACCGCGTCTGCGTTGATTGGAGCCAGTCTGATAAGGCCTGATGAGGCCGGTGTTCTGTCGGAAGCCTTCAGCAAGGATCCGAACAGGGCGCTGGATGTGCTCCAGAAAGTTGCGGAGCGGTACAAGTTGGAAAACGCCGAGGCCGGGGACTCTAGGATAGGTTCCCCGGTGGGTGACAAACGGCCGTCGAGCCGCCCGGACCGGGAGTCGGACCGGGTGTTCCTTGAACGGTTTAAATTAGTATAACTAACAGAAATGGAGACCTAATATGCCAGGTACATTAACCCCAGCACAGATGTTCGATCACTCGCTTGTGGTCGTCAAAGGTCCGTCTCTGATGAACAGGCTCGACTTTCACGCCGCGCCTGTCTCCACTGAGACGATCAACCAGGGATCTGTTTGTTCTTTGAATTCCGCCGGCAACCTCGTCGCAGGCTGCTCTACTGGCGCAATTATGAACAGGCCGATGCCGATGTTCGCCATCCAGAGCATCAATGACTTTGATGCAAACTCCGATGTCGGGAACTTTTCCGGCGGAGTTATGTCCGCAGTTGTTGCGACTGGTGGATTCGAAATTGAAACCACGGAATTCGTGGCGGGAACCTATAGGCCCAATGATCTTTTGACCGCGGCCACTGGTGCGAATGCAGGCAACGTCAGGCGCTGCACGGTTTCTCCTTACGGCGCTGAAGTGGTGGTCGGGTGCGTAAGCACCGGCATATCATCCAACGAGTACAGCAAGTCTGTTCTCAGGTTTTGGACGATGTTCCTCCCGGCCAGCGCTCATTCGGCTGACTCAAGCTCTTCTGAAAGCTCGAGCTCCAGCATATAATTGTTAACATAGGAGCATCACAATGCCATATACCAAGGACTATGATGTCAGACTCGTGAACGAGAGTGTTATTAACGCTCTGCGTTCCGAGGATCCGTTGATGCGCAAGGAAGCTCAGGAGAGTACTTCTGACTACCTTCGTCTCAGACTTCGTGAAGACGGCTTTGCCAGAAAGTTCTTCAATCCTGCTACAATAACGCCGGCTGATCTCGATCGCCAAGTCGATACACAGAAACCGGTTATTGTCAGGGACATGGAGCCCAACTCGGCAGGGGCGTATTCCATCCCGTTCGGCACGACCCCGATGGACAACTACATCAGGGCGCCCAGATACCGCGTCATGTTTGACAGGATTGAATCGCGCAGGTACACCGCTGACGTCAACGACCTTCTCACGTATGAGATGGATATTCGTCAGATCCTGAACGACTTCATCCTGAAAGACATCATGGCGGAAGAAGACCGCAAGTTCATGCTTGTGGTCGAAACCTCCGTCGGTGCGCTCAACACGGTCAACGACGCTCTCGGCAGCTGTCAGTTCATCACTGTTGGCGCCATGAACAGGCAGTCGATCGCGCACGCGATGAAGGGTCTTCCTTCCACGAATCGTCACTTGAACCCGGCCAAGGCTCTGGTCAACAACATTCTGATATGGGATGCTGTTGCGCAGCCCAGGGAACAAATCGGCGGCAACCTTGCAGAAGAGCTGTTCGTCGACGGTTTTGCGGAACGCAAGATCATGGGGCTCATCTGGTCCATCACGATCAAGACGGACCTCGTCGGGGATTCCGATATTTACATGTTCGCGGAACCGAAGTTCCTGGGCGACTTCTTCATATTGGATGACGTGACAATGTCGTCCAAGTCTGAGGATTACACCCTCTCGTTTTTCGCATACGAAAGCGTAGGTGGAACGATAATGAACTCGGCTGCGGTCTGCAAGGCTCGCTTCAGCGGCACGCAGAGAAACTGGAGAACCGGTCTCTGAGCTCAATCATAAACCATCAAGGCCTTGGGATAAAACCCAAGGCTTTTTTTTTTATTGCGCGCAGCCCAGAAGTTTCAACGCGTTGAACTTTTCGTTTGCTTTATCGGATTCAGCGGTTATATTAGCGGATAAAGATAAACAACCAAGGAGCAGCTCTATGAACAGAATCGCCACGAAGGTGACCAACAACACCAAGCATGGAAAGACTTTCACTTGGATAAAAGAAGGACTGTGGATAGATGCCGGCCAGACAATTGAGCTGCCTTATGATCTGTGCACCAAGGCGCAGCTTGACGACAGGGGCCAGCTGTTGGATGCAGATCTGGCTGAGGGTTTTGTCTCGATTGAATACCGGACGTATCCGCATATCAAAGTTTCCCAGGATCTGGGCGTCGATGCTGCAGCCAAGCCGGAACCGGTGCCGGAACCAGCAAAGTCCAGGAGCGCGGAAGAGTCCAGGAAGGAATCGGAGAAAAATGCAAAGATCGAGTCCGAGCTTAATAAGCCTGAATTTTTGAAGCTTGACAAGGATCCGCTGAAAAAGCTTGAATACGACATAAACGATGTGCTGTGGAACAAGGAAAGCGCGAAGCCTGTGCAGAAGCCGGTGTCGCTGGTGCTCACCTCTGAGAGAGAGGCTGCAATTAAACAAGGCAGGGTTCCAGTGCCTGTGCCGCTGTGACCGTGGTTTAATTTAAGTACCAAGAGGGCGCCATATCAGTGGCGTCCTTTTTATTTGCACGCCGGGCTTATCGGAGTTATCTTTATAGGATAGCATTAAGAAGGTCCGATGAGCCGAATAAAACCTAAGCTAGAATTCTTGGCGCACGTCCAAGGCGGGACGAGTCTGCCTTACGACAGGGTTCATCTTACTCCTGAAGAGTTTGCAGAGGCCACCAGGGACGCTTCTGACGGGCTGCGCGGTCTGCTGCCGGCCGGCTTGGCCAAGACGCTCGCGTGGACTGATGTGCCTCTCAACTGGTGGGACACCGGAGACGCCGGCGCGCGTTCCATGGAGACGGCCAGCGGCTATTTCTTTGTATGCGTCGATAAGGATAGCTGGAGATGCCGCAAGTTCAGTGACTGGACTGATGGCAGCTCCAGTAGCTCCAGTAGCTCATGGAGCGTGAGCTCCAGCAGCAGTCGGAGCAGCATCAGCGATACCAGCATGAGCTCTCCTAGTTCGTGGTCGCAGACCAGTGTCTCCAGCAGCAGCTCCAGCAGTGTCACCACTAAAAGCTCTAGCAGCAGTAGTTGACTATGAATAGTATATATGGCATAAAAAAACATTCCGCCGGAGGCTCCACTAGCCCTTATGAAAGATACCATCTTACAGCGGCAGAAAAGTATGCGGCGCTGCGGGATGCTTCGCAATACTGGTCTGGACTGGTGCCTGCGGACGCGGCCGGGCTTCTTGGCTGGGCGGATCCACCCACTTCTTCATATTCTGACGGTAGAAAGGGCCAACGCGCGAAGGATGATGCTTATTACTATGTATGTATAAGGGATAATTGCTGGAAGAGATTTGCCATTTATAAGTTTGAGAACAGCTCCAGCAGCAGCTCCAGCAGTTCCAGCTCCAGCAGCAGCTCCAGCAGTTCCAGCTCCAGCTCCAGCAGCAGCTCCAGCAGTTCCAGCTCCAGCTCCAGCAGCAGCTCCAGCAGTTCCAGCTCCAGCTCCAGCAGCTCTAGCTCAAGCTCCAGCAGCAGCAGTTCTAGCTTTAGCAGCTCAAGCTCCAG
>DYMC01000171.1 GCA_020721745.1 Lentisphaera sp.
GGCGGAGAAGGTTTCGCCCTCCTCCGCCCTGGAAGCCTGCCGGAACGCGAGGCCAGGCGCTATTCTCAAGGTGTCCTGGGGAAGCTCGGCGGGCTGGAACACGAAGAGCGTCCTGCCGGAACGCAGGAACTCGTCTACGGCGGCCGCGGCCTCGGGATTCCGGGGGACGCCCTCGGAGAAGACGACATCGAAGACCTTCAGCGATTCAGGCTTGAAATCGGCGGATGAAATCCTGGTGACGGGGAATTTTCCCGCATCTCCGCTGTCCGGCGCCATGGCCGCTCTGAAGGCCCTTTCGACATATGGATCCGAGCAATGGATCCCGACCAGGGCCGGACCGGGCTCACCATAGGCGAAGAAAAGCCTGTTGTCGAAGGGCGTGCCGTCGGAGGGCAGCTCGATCTTGGTCCATCCGCATCCGCCGGACTCCGGAGCCTGCGCCTCTATCCTGAGGGTGGTCGAATCCGCGTGGAGCGGAACCGTCATGGATGTCCTCCCGTTCTCAGTCTCGACCCCGACGGGTATGGCCAGTCCCCGCCTCGACCTCGACTCTATTCTTGCGGATATCTCGAATCTCGACAGGTTGGAAATGTCCCTGCGGATTGATTCGGGCCTTATGCGGATCTTGTCCTCCGCAGGGCCGGGGGGCGGCTGGACAATGAAGAAAGAGCAGGACATCCGCTGGTCCGCGAATTTCGCGTCCAGTTCGTCCCAGAGCGGCGAGGAGATGTCCCAGTCGCTCGATTGCCCGTCGGAAAGAATCCATATCTGGCACGAGGATATCCTGTTTCTGAGGATATGCGCATGCGCGATGGCGAGCATCTCCGGGATGGAGGATGCCGCCCCGGTCGCATCGGCGAGCCCGGAGCGCAGGACCGCGTCGAGGGATTCAATCTCGATCGGGGCAGGGGATGAACTTTCCACCAGCGTGAACGGGCCCCGCATCCCGAGCCTCCCCAGACTTCCCTCCAGAGTCTTCAGGGCGGACTTGAGCATGGACGATCCGTCGGAGGCCGCCGCCGACATGCTCGCGGACCTGTCGAGGAGGATGACGACATGGTCCGAGGGGGACAGGAATGAAAGCGTGGAGAGCCCGGATGCGAAAGGGCGGGAGAAGGCCAGGGCAATCATCGCCAGCGCGAGGACGCGGAACAGCAGTATGAGAAGCTCCTTGAGTCTCGCCATGCGGGTCGAGGCACGGTGCGCCCTGGCGACGAAGATCATCGCCGCCCAAGGCAGCGTCCGGTATCTCATCCGGTTTATCAGATGTATCAGCGGTGGCACACCGCAGGCGCCCAGGAACCACAGCATCAGAGGTTCGAGAAAAAACACAGGAGCCCCCCGGATTATTTTTAGCTGGCCAGGCATCCGCACGGGAATCAGCCTGAAACGGAGAATTTCAGGACAATACAATCCGGCGCGTCAGCCGGAAATATTTCGCAGGTCACCGCCGTTTTCCGGCCGGTCCGGTCCCGAGACGCTTCTTCCAGAAGGCGATGGATTTAGCGACGGAGGCAGGGGAGGTCCCGCCCTCGCTGCCTCTTCTCCTCACGCTCTCCTTCGCGCTGAATATCCTGGAGAAGCCGCCGGGAATGCGGGGCGCGATCTTCCTCGCCTCCGAAAGTGGCAGCTTGTCGAGGGGAAGGCCCTTCTTCTCGGAAAGCTTCACCAGCGCCCCCACCATGTGGTGCGCATCCCTGAACGGAACTCCCAGCCGGACAAGCTCCTCGGCAAGATCAGTGGCCATCAGGCATGGATCGGACGCGGCCCGGGCCATTCTCTCCACGTTGCAGACAATGCTGGACACCATTCCGGGAAGGACCGACAGCATCCCCTCCACGGTCGCGAGGGAGTCCAGCAACGGCTCCTTGTCCTCCTGGAGATCGCGGTTGTATGCCAGCGGCAGCCCCTTGCATATGGTGAGGGTCGCAAGCAGATTCCCGTAGAGCCTCCCGCTCTTGCCCCTTGAGAGCTCCGCCACGTCGGGATTCTTTTTTTGAGGCATCAGGCTCGACCCGGTGCAGAACTCCTCGCCAAGGGCGATGTAGCCGAACTCCTGAGACATCCACAGCACGATGTCTTCGCAGAGACGCGAGACATGCATTCCGAAAATGGCGAGCGCCGAAAGAATCTCGCAGAGGAAGTCCCTGTCCGACACCGAATCCATGCTGTTGCGGGATACCTGCCCGAATCCCAGTTCCTTCGCGGTGCGTGCGCGGTCTATCGGCAGAGTCGTGCCGGCGATCGCGCCGGAGCCGAGAGGGCAGACAGACATTCTCCTCAGGGCATCTTCAAGCCTCCCCTTGTCCCTTTCGAACATCTCGCAATATGCGAGCATGTGGTGCGCGAAGAGGATCGGCTGCGCGTGCTGGAGGTGGGTGAATCCGGGCATGACCGCGTCCCTGTATTCCGAGGCCTTTCCGACCAGGGCCATCTGCAGCGCCGCCATCCCCCCGATGATGTCCCCGCATCTTCTTCGCACATGCATTCTCGTGTCGAGGTTCACCTGGTCGTTCCTGCTGCGCGCGGTATGCAGCCGGGCCCCGTCCTCGCCGATCATGTCCGTGAGAGCCTTTTCGATGTTCATGTGGACATCCTCGAGCTCCTCGCTGAAGACGAAGTCGCCGCAGCGTATTTTCGCGAGTATCTTGTCCAGTCCAGCCGTTATTTTCTTCGCCGAGGACACCGGTATTATTCCCTTTCCGGCAAGCATCGCGGCGTGGGCCTTGCTTCCCTCGATATCCTCCTCGGACAGGGACTTGTCGAACGAGACAGACTGGGTGAACTTCCTGACGGCGTCGGACGCCGCGCAATCGAATCTTCCCTTCCAGAGAGACATTTTTTTCCCCGCTATTGTTTTGTTGAATCCGAGAGGAAGAGGCTCCTGTAGCGAACGAAGTAGGCAAGCCCCGAATAGATCGTTATGAAAATGATTATCGAAAGCGATGCGATCCATAGAAACTTCACGTCGGACTTGAACAGAAAACTGTCGCCCTTGTCCACCCAGCCCACCCATATGGCGCCACCGAGGACAAGAAAGACCATCTGCAGAGTCGTCTTCAGCTTCCCGGCAGTGTCCGCCGGAACCACAAGTCCCTTCGATGCGGCGAGAAGGCGCAGCCCCGTAACGAGGAATTCCCGCGAGAGTATCACCACCGCTATCCAGCCGGAGAGGATATTGTTCTCGACAAGCACGATGAACGCGGTCGTCACGAATATCTTGTCCGCCACGGGGTCCATCAGACGGCCGAAATTCGTTATCATGTTGTATTTCCTTGCGATGTAGCCATCTACGAAGTCGGTGAAGCCGGCGAATATGGCCAGGGCGAGGCCGAAGACCTTCCATGGATGGACGAAGTCCCCGCCGGCCATATCCCTGACCACGTCGTCCGTGTTGGATATGACGAGGAACATGAATATCATCACTATCCGCGCCACCGTGATCTTGTTCGGAAGATTCATGCCTTATATTGTCTCTGTGAGAATTTGTCTGCCGCCGACCAGTATTATATATCGGCTGGCGGATTTTCCAAGAGCTGTTGCGGGGGAAAACTGCGTCGTCCGGCGTTCGCCGCCTCCTATGGGAGCTCTGCGACGAGCGAATATGCCGATGCGTTTTTGACCCTTGCATCGAGCAGTGTCCCGGCCGCCAGCCTTTTTTTGGTGGAAATCCTCACATCGTTGTCTATCTCCGGGGCGTCGTGCATGGTTCTCGCCGCGTAGCGGGATGCTGATATGCTCCCGTCCACGATTACGGGAAGCAGGGAACCTATCAGCGACCTGTTTTTCTCCAGCGATATCCTCCTCTGTGTCCGGAGTATGGCCTCGCGGCGCTCCTCCGCGATTTTCGCAGGAACCCTGTCCCGCAGTTTCTCCGCCGCCGTCCCGGGTTCCGGCGAGTAGCTGAAGACACCGAGCCTGTCGAACCGCGTCTCCTCCACGAATTGGAGGAGTTCAGCGAAATCCTCCTCGGTCTCGCCGGGGAAGCCGCAGATGAACGTCGTCCTTATCGCCGGCTTCCGCCTCAGCCCCCGGAGAGAGGCGACAAGATTCCTCGTAGCTGCCGCGTCCGCCCCACGGTTCATCGCCTTCAGAATTCGCTCCGATATGTGCTGCAGTGGCAGGTCCACGTAGGGCAGAAGATGCCTGGCTTCGTCGAAGAGGGCGACAAGTTCGCCCGTGAAGTGCCTGGGATGGCAATACATCAGCCTCAGCCAGAAATCCCCCGGCGAGTCAAGGCGGTCGAGGGTCCTCAGGAGAGCGGCTATATCGGGCCTTGGCTCGATGTCGGCGCCGTAGTTGGTCGAATCCTGGGCTATCAGTATTATCTCCCGGCAGCCGTTCCGCAGCAGAGACGACACCTCGATGGCGATGTCGTCCGGCCTCCTGCTGCGGAAGCGGCCCCTGATGCCGGGAATTGAACAGTAGGTGCAGAAATTGGAGCATCCGTCGGCTATCTTCACATAGGCGTAATGCCCAGGAGTGAGCTGGAGCCTCGGGGTGGAGCTGCCCGGAAGGTAGCTCGGGGATTTCCCGATGTCCAGCTCCGAAGATTCCCCGTCGAAGAGAGACCTTATCCTCAGGGCTATCGCCTCGACTTCGTCAATCCCCATCCTAAGATCGATCTCGTCGAGAAGCCCGGTGGCGTCGTGATGGCCTTTCAACTGGTTGAGACAGCCGCAGAGAAGCACCTTCCTTCCCCTTCTCCTGCGCCTCCATTCGAGCGCCCCCCTTATGTGCTCCTCCGTCTCCCGCCGTGCGGATTCGATGAAGGCGCAGCTGTTTATCAGCATGATGTCCGCGGACTCGGGATCGGAGCTTATCCCCATCCCGGCCTTTACGATGAAGCCGGCCATGATCTCGCTGTCCACGAGATTCTTGGGGCATCCGAGGCTGGTCATGTGGACGCAAATCGTTTTTTTTTGAGGCTTGCCAGACATTTCACTTGAAAGTTGAAATCGTGGATGTATGTTACAGGCTTTTTGAATTTCCACTCTCTTTGCGCCCGTAGCTCAGCGGTAGAGCGGATGACTCTTAATCATTAGGCCGAAGGTTCAAATCCTTCCGGGCGCACCATTTGTAAATATTCACTGAA
>DYMC01000172.1 GCA_020721745.1 Lentisphaera sp.
CATGGTGGCTGTAGCTCAGTTGGTTAGAGCGCTTGGTTGTGGCCCAAGAGGCCGGGGGTTCAAGTCCCCTCAGTCACCCCATTTTGCCATGACTGTATTCGTATACATACTTTACTGCCCAACCACAAAGAAAAGTTATGTCGGCCAGACAAACAACCTTATCCTTCGCTACCATGAACACAAGTCCGGCCTTGGCAAGTGGTCCAGGAACCTGAAAAATCCGACTGTCGTCTACTGGGAGGAGCACCAGACACGATCCCTGGCAGTCAGGAAGGAAAGATATTTCAAAAGCGGAATTGGCTTCGAGGAAAGAAAAAGATTAATCAAGGCTTTCCTTGACAGCTCAGTTGGTTAGAGCGTCCTCCGCAGGAGGATGGCCCAAGAGGCCGGGGGTTCAAGTCCCCTCAGTCACCCCATTTTGCCATGACTGTATTCGTATACATACTTTACTGCCCAACCACAAAGAAAAGTTATGTCGGCCAGACAAACAACCTTATCCTTCGCTACCATGAACACAAGTCCGGCCTTGGCAAGTGGTCCAGGAACCTGAAAAATCCGACTGTCGTCTACTGGGAGGAGCACCAGACACGATCCCTGGCAGTCAGGAAGGAAAGATATTTCAAAAGCGGAATTGGCTTCGAGGAAAGAAAAAGATTGAGCTGCTTGCAAGACTCCGCGCCATTTCACTTGAGGGCATCCTGCAGTTCGGGGTCGTTGGGCGCATATCTGAACGAGTAGAAAGCGAAGCCATCAACTATCATCCGCTTGTTCAGGTAATCTTCTCCCGAATAGACTTTCGCCAGTATCCTCCCGTATCTGTCCGTGCCTGTGCCCTTCACCGATACGTCCATGCCGGAATACTTCGTGTTCAGCGCCTTTCCGACTGCCGAATGCAGCTTCTCGTCCTCGGCGGGGATTATCCCGTATAGACAGAGCTTGACTACGTGGCCGTCCTCCTTCTTGACGTAGAATGTGAACGACTTGGGATTCACCGATATCTTCTCTATCTTGGCGGAGAAGTCCTCCGCAAGATCGCCGCCCGCGCCTTTCGGCGCAGAGCTGCCTTCCTTTCCGCCGGTCTTCTCCGGGGCGGATGAAAGCTGCCCTGCGTTTACTGCGGGGACCTTGGGCTCCTTCGCGGACGCTCCCGTATCTGGCGTGCCCGCGGCGACCTGCTTGACGACCGGCTTCGATCCGTCCTTCGATCCTCCGCCCATGGATATCCTCAGATCCGGGACATCGTATCCGACTGGCAGATCGAAGCAGAGGAGGAAGTCCTCCCGGCTTTCGACGCGCCTTGTCGGAACCGTAAACAGCATCGAGACTCTCTTGTTTTCCTCGAAAGGGCCTATCTGCCAGTTCTCGCTGTCGAATTTCATCGCGTCCGAGATCGCCACGCACTTGTATTTCTCCGAGCCGTCCAGGCTTTTCAGGGCGTAATCGTAGTTGCTTATCTTCCGTCCTGCATCGAGGAGGAGCTGGACGCGGAGAAAGCAGTCGTCGTCTCCCTTGATTATCTCGGGAAATACTTTTTTCATATTCGCCGGTTCGGAGCCGTTGTGGCGTCCGACGCTCTCGACGACTCCCGTTCGGCAGCGCAATGCGCCGTCCTGGGCTGAAATAAAGAAAGATAGCACTGCCAGTAGCAATGCGCAAATTCCGCCGGCAAGTTGTTTCATCCGTGTCTCCCCTGTGTTGATGTTGTTCCAAACCAGTTGCGGGCGCAGGCGGCCTGCGATGGCCAGTTCTGGTTGATCAGCGCATAAGATAGCCGTGCTGTGTTGGGGCAATGTTAGAATTAGATTCGCTTTTGCATAAATAGTATCTCGCTCAAATCCGCCCCAAGGGTTGAAATGCCCCGCTCACGCGCAATATTACCGGGAAAAACGGAGAATCCAGGATGAAGACAAAATATTCATATCCCAGAGCCATACCAATGAAGAAGCGGCGCTGGCCGGATGCCGTCATAGGAAAATCCCCGGTATGGTGCTCCGTGGATCTCCGCGACGGCAACCAGGCGCTGCCAGTGCCCATGACCCCCGAGCGCAAGCTCTCCTACTTCAAGATGCTATGCGGCATTGGCTTCAAGGAGATAGAGGCTGGATTCCCGTCCGCGTCGCAGGACGACTTCGACTTCGTCCGTCTCCTCCTGGAAAAGAGGAAAATACCGCAGGATGTCCGGATATCGGTCCTCACTCAGGCCAGAGAACACCTCATAGCAAGGACCGTCCAGGCTCTCAAAGGCGCGAAGGATGCCATACTGCACTGCTATGTGGCGGTGTCCGACCTCCACGCCCGTCTCGTCTTCAACAAGAGCAGGAGCGATGTGCTGAAGATGTCCGTCGAGGGCACCGAGCTCATTCTGAAGTATCTCAGGGCCGAGGGGATGCTGGACAAGATTTCATACGAGTTCTCGCCCGAGGAGTTCACCGACAGCGATCCGGACTTCGTGATCGAGCTCTGCAAGGCCGTCCACAACGCCTGGCGCAAGGAAAGCAGGAAGGAATTCATACTGAATCTCCCGGCCACGGTCGAGAGAAGACCTCCCTACCAGTATGCGGACATGATAGAGTACTTCATGGACGGCTATGGATACTGCAGGGACACGACCATAAGCGTCCATGCGCACAACGACCAGGGATGCGCGGTAGCCGCGACGGAGATGGCCCTCCTCGCCGGGGCGCAGCGAATCGAGGGCACGCTGTTCGGGCATGGCGAGCGCACAGGCAACGTGGACTTGGTTACCCTGGCGCTGAACCTGCACTCGCGCGGGATAGACACCGGACTTGACTTCTCGCGGATGAATTCGATAATCTCCACGGTGGAGGATGCCTCCGGCATAGCGGTGCATCCGCGCCATCCATACGCAGGGGCGCTGGTCTTCACCGCATTCTCCGGCTCGCACCAGGACGCCATCCGGAAGGGGCTGTCCCAGAAGGCCAAGGCCGCCGAGATCTTCGGCACGGGGTGGAAGGTGCCCTATCTGCACATAGACCCCGCGGACGTAGGCCGCAAGTACGAGAAGATCATCCGCATCAACAGCCAGTCCGGAAAGGGCGGCGCAGTCTTCGTCCTCGAGAATGATTTCGGATACCGCCCCCCGAAGGAGATGCACCCGGAGATAGGCTCGATAATCCAGAGGCTGGCCGACAGAAAGAAGACCGAAATCAGCTCGGACGAGGTCCTGGCCGAGTTCAAGAAGGTATTCTTCAACGTGGACTCCCCGTTGAAGCTGAAGGGATTCTCCTCAAGCACGTCGTCCAAACCCAACATGGTTGTCGCAAAGCTCAAGTTCACGCTGGACGGAAAGGCCATGGAGGCCAGGTCGGAGGGCAACGGCCCTATATCCGCCGCCGTCCACGCACTCTGCGGGGTGAAGGGCATCTACCAGTTCACCATCGAGGAGTTCACCGAGCAGTCGCTCGGAAGGACCGCCGAAGCGACGGCAATCGCATATGTGTCCATAAAGCGTGAGAGCGACGGGAAAATATTCAATGGCGCGGGCGAGCACTCGAACATCGAATACGCCGCCCTCCTGGCTCTCTTTTCGGCAGTCAACAGAGGATGGAAGAGATGAGGAAGCTGGGAATCACTCTGTTGATAGTCGGGCTCGTCGTTGCGGCGCACTTCCTCGTCCTCAAATCGCTCTTCAAGGATTCCGGGTCCGAAAAGGCCGGGACACCGCCCCCGGTCGATCCCCCCGGAGGAGAAAACCCCGCCCCCCAGCTTCCGGAGGAGACAAAAAAAACAGCATTATCCTTCGACTACAGCGGGGCGGTTTTCGGCAACATCAGGGAGATACCAGAGTCCTCCAGACCGAGCACGGGGATACTCGTGGACCTCGACTCGGGCAGGGTCTTCTGGGCAAAGTCCCCCAAGCGTGGAGTCCCAATAGCCTCCATGACCAAGATGATGACCGCACTGCTCGCCTTCGAGGACGAAAAGGCCAGACCCGAACTCGAGATGGAAACCCCGATACAGGTCACCAGGAGCGCGACGGGAATTGGCGGAAGCCAGCTCTACCTTGACCCGCGGGAGACGTTCACATTCGGCGACATGCTCAAGGCCACGATGATAATGAGCGCGAACGACGCATCGCAGCTGCTGGCCGAGTTCCTCTCCGGCGGGAACACATACGAATTCGTCGCCAGGATGAACAGAAAGGCGAAGGAACTCAAGATGCCAATGACCAAGTTCTTCAACCCCCACGGCCTGCCGGGAAAAACATCCGCCGAGGACAATGTCTCCAGCCCCGAGGGAATGGTCCTGCTCGCACGCGAACTGCTCGAATATCCACAGGCCGTCGAATGGGCCTCGACCAAGATAGACTATCTGCCAAGGAAGAACTTGAAGGACCCTTCCCAGGACAAGGAGCCATCCATGCTCCGGAACCACAACAAGCTCGTCGGCGCATGCCCCGGAGTCAACGGCATGAAGACAGGCTTCACGCAAAGGGCGAAATTCTGCGTCACCGCCACATGCGACCGAGGTGGAAGAAGAATGGCCGCATCCGTCACCGGCTTCAGCACGCAGAAGGAGCGCGACTCCTTCGTCGCAAAACTGCTCGACTGGGGATACAGACGCGCCGCCGAATCACCGACCGAAGGCGGCGGCAGAACTCCGGGAAACACCGACAAACTGCCCGATTTCGTGGTTCCCAAATGATGGAAAATCAATTTTGAAATCAGCTTCGACAAACAAGGCAACCCGAAAAAAAGGAATCAGTCAATGGAAGCTAAAATCAAGGAAGTCCTCGAACAGCTCAGATCCCATCTGCAGGCCGATGGCGGAGACCTCGAACTCGTCTCGATCGAAGGGAAGAAAGTCACCGTCAAGCTCAAAGGCGCCTGCGGATGCTGCCCACATGCGATGGTCACGCTCAAGGAGGGCGTCCAGAGAGTCCTGCGCGAAGAGATAGACCCCGAAATCACCGTCGAAAGACAGGGATAGCGCCGGGCCGCCAAAGCCCGCCGCAACCAATGGCAGCATCCAGCCCGTTGGTCGCGTCCCTATTTGGAGAGCTGACCTTTTGAGTTCATTCTACTTGTCATAATCCTGTAATTCCGAATTGGGGCT
>DYMC01000173.1 GCA_020721745.1 Lentisphaera sp.
CCCGTGGCGATCGCGCCGTGCAGGCCTACGGCGCGACTGCGGCGGAGATACGGGACAACATAGATATTACGCCCGGCGTGGCTATGTGCGAGCTGGGCTGATCAACTCTTATCTGAACAAGTCAGAATGTGTGCCTGTCCTCTCCAGACGAAGGAATTCAACATCAGTGCTGTAGATCAATATCCAGTCGGGTTCAATGTGGCAGTCTCTGGAATCATTCCATATTCCGGACAAGGGGTGATCCTTGTATTTTTCCTCCAGCGCTCTTCCGGAGGCAAGCTGTCTTACGACGAGTTCAAGTTTTGCCAAGTCCTTTCCACGTTTTCTCATTCGCTTGACATCGCGCAAAAACTGTGTGGTCTGAATTGGCTTCTTCATTTCCAGCTCTTGAACATCGTGTCAAGGTCGGTGAATTCCTGAACGTCCTCTCCGCGGCGGCTTTTCTTGAGAGTCGCTGCCGTCAGTTCATTGGGAACGTCCAGGCTGAAAGGAATTCCACGGCGCAAAGTAATCTGCTGATAAAAAATTCTGATTGCTTCAGTCGGGCTGAGCCCGAGTTCATGAAGTATCCCTTCGGCCTGATGCTTGACGCTGGGCTCTATTCTTGCATGTATTATCGCTGTTTTCATGACACCACTGTATCACATATGAAACACATTGTCAAATTTATTCGGCGGATGGCTGCCGCCGCTCCTCGATCTCGGCGCGGCGTATCGCCTCGCGGCAGAGCATGACGTAGTCGTAGAGCGCGACAAAAAATCTCGAGTCGGGATTTTGAATCGTGGACTCCAGTTCGAGCCGCCGCTCATCGAACTTCTCCGCCTCATAGTAGTCCTTGGCCTCCAGCCTAGCGTCTATGCGTTGATAATGCTCCGCCCGGCTTCCGAACTTCGCCGCGCCATGGCGGACTACCAGCAGAATCGGAAGGCAAATCATAACCGCGATTATCAGCCCCGGTGGAAACAGGCGCAGGAGCAGAATTCGCAGCATGCCTAGAACTACGTCGAGATAGTATCTCATGCTCGCCTCTCAAGTTTCTTTGTGATCCGCTCCCGTCTTTGCGATAGATACGGATGCGTCCGCAAGACCTCCTCCTTGAACGAATGATCCTCGTACATGAGTGATGCCTCAAAATCAAGGTAGCGCAGGAGCTCCCTGCCCCAGCCTAGCTCGACGGCGAAGTCGTCCGCGCGAAATTCGCAGGCACGATCTACCAGACGTGCAATCCAGCCGGATCCGGTGAGATTGCCGAAATGACGTGCAAACCAGTCTTTGTCCATGGTGTGGCAAAAGATAATTATGCGCCCAAAAAAGAAAATAACCGACCACAATAATCCTCCAAAGAAGAAAACCGAACCGACAATAATAAACATACCAATCCCGTTGCGGTCACTATATGCGTCCATCGCGCAAGCCCAGAAAATCAAGACCAAAGGGATTAAAAACAAGAACAGCACGAACCTCTTGATCAGCATGGAGTCCAGCATTTTGATGCTGTCTCCATAATGAAGATGGCCAATTTCATGCGCCATCACTCCTCCAATTATTCCGTCGTCCCATCTCAGAATGCCTGAATTGACTATCAGCGTGTCGTTCCCAAGCATCGCGGCATTCTCTGTTGGATCTTCCGTTACCCAGAGATGAACAGGGCGGAGCTTCTTTCCGGTCTTTCTCTTGTAGTCTTCCGCAATCCTTTCAAGGACAGCCCCGATCTTGGTTCTCTCCAGAGTCGTCGCCGTGCGCATGTTATCCCACACCTTGATCATCCATGCATGGATCCCGGAGCGGTTGAAGGCTAATATCGAAAAAAAGACCAGCAAGTACCAAGGCCAGCTGTCGATGCACCATTCAAGCAGCGCAAAATTCTCGCAAAATGAACGCGGCAGGCCGCCCCAGTGGATGAAGTGCCAGCAATAGACACTGATAATGATGCTGCCCATCCACACAAAATATGTTAAAACAAAATCAATGGCCATTATCATGAGAGCACCTCCACTTTCACACGTTCCAGCGTCGGCGGCGATGTGCACTTCGACGAAACGAAGGCCTCCCCGGCCGAAAGCCCGTTCTTTATCTCGTCCGGATGCACCAGATATTCGCGCGTCGCCCTCTGGCTCCCCTTGTCCATGCTCCCCGTGCGGAAGTCGATCTGGCGCGTCGTCTCGACGCTCTCCCGCGTCCCTATCCACGCGGAGAGCTCCTCCGCGTCCTTGGGGCTGTTGACCCGGTGCACAAACAGCGTGTTTATGCAGTTCAGCACCTGCCCCTTGAACTCGCGTCCGCCGCGCGCCAGGTCGTCAAGCCCCTGCGTCCCTAATATGCCATGCACACCTTTTCCGCGCCCCATGTTGATCAGGTTCAAGACCGGCTCGCCCGCGAATATCGAAAATTCGTCGAATATGCAGAACACCGGCCGCCGGCCGGCGTTCCTCTCGATGGTCGCCTTTATGTCGTTGATTACAAGTTTCCCCAGCAGAGAGCTGAACGAAGGATAGCGCAATGCGGGAAGCGCGAAGAACATCACGCCCCCGGAGGACAGGACATCCGAAAGGCGGACCGCGCCGGCCTCCGCGCACAGGTTCCGCCCCAGCTCGCTGCCGGAAAGCGTCTCCAGATGCGCCTGCAGGCCTTTGAGCTCGTCGATCTTCGTCTCCCCCCGCCTCTTCACCTCGGACATCAGATTTTCATCCTTCAGGCTTCGCGCCTCCTTCACCAGCTCCGCATAGTCCAGAAGCCGGATCACGTCCGGCAGCGCAAAACCACCCCCGCGCTTCCGCAGAAGACGGAAGACGGTCTGCAGGTAGACTTCCGACAGGCTCCGGTAGTAGTCGCTTTCCCACTCCTTTAATGCAATTATCTTGTCCTTCAGCTCTGTCTCGCCTCCCGCCGAGAGAAAATCATACTTGCAGCAGTCCGCGCAGTTGAACCCGTGGAACTCCCGCCCCGATTCCTCGGCCTCCCTCCGGATCCACTCGATGTGCGCCTCGTCCGGCTTCCCGTCTATGGCGATCACAGGGTAGCCCCGGCGGATCGCACGTCGGTAGAAATGCCGAAGCGACGTGGTCTTCCCGCTCCCGGTCGTCCCGACTATCAGAAGCATCCGGTTCAGCCAGGAATCCGGGACAATGAATCGCCCGCGCGTACCGGAGCCCAGTTCGCTCCCGCCCCTGTCCTCCTCGGCCTCCCGCGCCGCGCCCCCGGCCGTCAACGGCGGCGCCGCAAGCCTGCTCACGGCCAGCTCCACAATCCACCAGGCGACCGCCGCCGCAAACAGGCTTCCCCCCTCCACCATGCGCCCCGCCGCCATCAGGAGGACCGCCGCCGCCACAACCAGCCCTTGCACTACTTCCCCCATTGCCTTACCTCGAATTGCTCGTCGCACTCGGTCAGACGACGCAGGTACGCCACGTTCTCCGCCGGAGTGTAGTATATGACCTTCTTCATCTCCAGATCCTGCCGGTAGCCGTTCAGAATCTTCTGCATCCTCCCCAGCGTCTTCCTCGTCAGCTCCAGTTCAACCGCCGTCTTCTCCGCGCCCCTCCGGAACACTAGATCGGGCAGGTGCCCGATCGAGGAGGAGAAGCCCCCGGATGCGCTCAGCGCGTCCCTCAGCAGCTCCCGTTCGGTGATGAACTCCCAGCCCGCGAACTCCCCGCGCATAAGCTCCAGGCACAGCGAAACGAGCGCGACCGAATGCGAATACTTCGACAGGCTCATATCCCCGGCGACCGTCATTCCGTGCTCCCTCGCATATTTCCCGCTCACCCGGTAGAGCTTCTTCCGCATCACGCCAGCGCTAGTATCGAGCTCCCCGGACTTCACCAGACGATCCGCAACGGCGTAGGCGCGCGGAATCCCGCACCCCAGGAACGCAGAAAGGTGCTCCACCAGGACAAATCCCATCCGCCCCACAAAATTCAATGCCGCCGCGTCCCGCTCCGTCATTTGGCCTCCTTCGCGATGATCTCACGGATCATCGCCTCGACATCCCATTTCTCGGCATAGTCGTTCGCTATGTAGTATTTTTTGCTGCACGCGCTGCCCTCCGTCGCAAGGCACAGACCCGGCTTGCTCGTTACGTTTTGCGGTGTCCAGCCCTCGCCATCGAAAGAAAAAACAGCCTGTCCCCCCTCCGGCCAAAGCCGCCCCTCGCAGAGCTTTTCCCACGCAGAGATGTTTATGCCGCTCCACTTCCATGCGCGTTGTCCTGTCACCTTCTCCGCAACACCGGAAAAAATCCGAGTTAATTTCTGCATTTTTTCTCCTTCGGTGCTGTGGCTCTCGCTCCACTCTTTTTTCGCGTCGTCCAGCACACCATCGAATTCGGGCACCCTTGATCGCCCTGCAAGCCTCATTCGGCGACTCTCAAATACGGCTTCGAGTATCAGATCCTTCATCGTTTTTCGTTGATATTTTGCTTCCTCTTGTATCAGCTTTTTTTGTTCGGCACTTGTTGTGATGACAATTCTTTCTTCCATTTTTTTTCTCCGTGTGTTTGTTTGGTGTAGTGTATTTTATACCTTATTTTTTTACTTGCAAGTTTTTTTCGTATTTTTTTTGTTTTTTTTTAGAGTGGATGGGGTCTGGGGAAATGGAGAGACAACGCCGCACAGCGGTTTTCAAATGCACCCCACGTCATGTAGAAAATCTTTCCTTCCCCAGATAACACCATACTTTTCTTTGTTTTGTTCTGTTTCCTCTTTTGATTTGCTCTTCTTCTCTTTCATCTTTCTGGCATCTTTTAAGCCTCCCGCCCGCCATACCTTTTAGTTCCGCCTTTGCTCCCTGCCCTAACCCTCGTTTAGAGGGTTAGGGCAGGGACAAAAAAGGCGGAACAGCACTGAAAAAGCGGGCGGGAGGCGGCTCCGTCCAGTTTAGCTACCCTTTTCCCTGCATTTTTCTTCCAGATAAGAGCCTTTGCAGCCCTGCCGCCCGTAGCCTGTAGCCTCTCCCTGCATTGGACTTCCATAGGCTAATCGTGTAAAAAAGCGGCGATCCCCCTC
>DYMC01000174.1 GCA_020721745.1 Lentisphaera sp.
TTCATCTTGCTGCCTCGTATCTGCGGCAAATGCGGCCAACTGCTTAATTTAGGTTGATCGAGAGGATTTCCCTGTAGTCGCCGGATATCCGGGGCTTGATGGAGAACCTTTCCGCAAGGCGGTGGCATTTCTCCTCGACGAGATCGCACAGCCCGGCCAATTCCACTCCTGGAATGTTCAGGAAGCTCTCTATGTGAGCCGGGGCTATTACACCACAGCCGATTATCCCTATTTTCAGTGTGTCTTTGTCGTTCACGCTACAAGACTATTCTATGGCAGACGAAAGCCTCGGCGGCCAGAACCGATATTTCGTGGCCTCTCGTCCTCGCCATATACTCCATGTTCTCGATGCTGCAATGGTGCGGAGAATGCCTCAACTGCGACTTGTGCAGGCTCAGAGCCCTCAACTTGACATCCAGATGCTCGCTTATGTCCACGTAGAAATTGGGGTGGAACTTGTCGTAGTCCACGTTCCAGAACAGCGTCTGGTTGTCGTAGCTAAGCACTATGCGGGGGAAGTTCTTCACGCCGGGGTCGTGCGGGCGGCATGCGGTGAATCCGGCCTTGAACGTGGCGACATGATCCTGGTTGTATGATATGGCCGGGAGAGCCACCATGGTGGGATTTATCCTGTCTATCGCAACGGAGGAGTCGCGCTCCATCACCGCGATCAGATCCCGCTGGGCGATCTTGTCCAGCCTCAGATGCGTGTCCGGGTCGCTGAAGGCGATGTCGTAGCCGTCTATGCCGAGGAATTCCGCCACGGCCTCGAACTCCTTCCTCCTCGTCTCCCCCTTCACAGGCTTGTTCCTGCCGTCGTAATGCTTGAGATCCCCAACGCTCATCACGAGAACAAAAACCTCTCCCCCGAGCTCCTTTATCTTCGCAATGGTGCCGGCGCACCCGAACGACTCGTCGTCGGCATGGGGAGATATGACAAGAAGCCTCTGCTTGGAAAGAAACTCGTCGCTGGCCCTGATGTATTTCGTCTTCATGGCGCACCCCTCTGGTATCTTGTCGTTCCGTAGAGGCAGATGCAAAATTGCCGAAGGTAGGGCGGTTTCGCCCCTCCTTCGCCGTGGCTACGGAGGGCAGGCTAAAACCGCCGTATCAAAACGGACGGCTTGCCTTTGTCAATTTTGCAGATGCCCTCCATAAACTAGCTCTTCAACGCGAGTATTCAAAGCCCCGGACCGCGGCAGGGACCTATTTCGCCTCGATCACCGCCTCCTTCTTGACAATGTATACGTTCCCGGCGCGTCTGACGAGAATCACAAACAGGGCTCCGACCTTCTGCCCGTATCGGACATTCTTCATCGCCCGGGCGATGTCCCCGAAGGAGTTTATCCCGCTGTCGTTGAGGCGGACCAGGATTTCGCCGCGTCTGATGTCGGGGTTGTCCTTGGGCCCCTGGGTCACGACAAGGCCGCCCGTGAACGGATAGTCCAGGGACGCTGCCACCGGCTTGTCGAGCTCGACAAGCGAAAGGTCGAGGCGGTTCTTCGCGATCTGCCTTCCATCCCTCGCTTCGGATTCACCAGCGGTCAGGGACCAATTCTTTCCACCGGTGTCCTGCAGCGTGATTTTCTCCCCCGGCCTGAGACTCCACAGACGCCTGCCAACCGAGATGAGGTCGTCGAATTTCCTCCCGTTCACGGAACTTATTTTCAATCCCGCCTTGAGCCCGGCCTTCTCCGCCGGACTCTCCGGAATGATCTCCGCTATCTTGAAGTGATCCCTTGAATCCCCGGCTTCCGGAATTATTCCGAGGCTGGTGTCGGAGAACCTCTCCGGTATCAGCCATCTCCCCACGACGGCCTCTATCCTGCGCACGGGGACGGCAAAGCCTATCCCATGCGCCTCGCGGTGTATTGCAGTGTTGATGCCTATCATTTCGCCAAGAATGTTCACCAGCGGGCCGCCGCTGTTCCCCGGATTTATTGCCGCGTCGGTCTGGAGAATGTCCGAGAATATAACCTTCCCCTGGAATGCCGCCTCACGGTTCGCCGCGCTGAGAATCCCCTTCGATATGCTGCTGCCAAGGCCGTAGGGATTGCCAACGGCTATGACGGTCTCGCCCAGATAAAGCTCCCCAGGGCATGCGATCGCGATCGGCCTCAAATCCAGGGGGACCGGAGGGACTATGGCCAGGAGCGCCAGATCGTTGAGGTCGTCCGACGCGATCTCGACCGCCTTCAGGCCGCGCCCGTCGTGCAGGACAATGTTTATCTCGGTGGCCCTGTGGACCACATGCGCGTTGGTGATAATAAGTCCGGCCGGGTCTATTATCACCCCGCTGCCGAGCGAGCTGGTCTTCCGCTGCATCTGCTCACCGAAAAAATCCCTGAAGAACCCCTCGAAGGGATCGCTGCCCCAGGGCGAATACGAGGACGACACCATCCTCTCCGTCCCGATGTTGACCACCGAGGGAAGAACCTTCTCGACAGCCTTCACGACATCGTCCCTCCGCTCCTGTGCGAAAATCGCAAGCGCGAAAACCGCAAGAAAAAAAGAAAGCAATCTTGTCGCAGATCTTCTCATGGAACCTCTCCGCTTAAATATTCGCTTTAGGTAATTGCAAAATTGCCAAAGGTAGGGTGGTTTCGCCAACGCGAGCGCGCCGGTCGCGTTTCTTGGTAGGGCGCGATCGCCGTATCGCGCCGATAACGGACGGCTTCCCGACCCCTTTCAGGATCGGGATGAACTCGATCTGTCCCTACCTTAAATTCGGCAATTCTGCAATCGGTTCACTCTATTCGTTTTCCCGGGAAAATCAAGATTGAAAATAGGAAACCGTCTTGAGCCGGGAGGGTGGAAGGGATATATTAGCCACGAAAAAACAGGCGATGGCGCTTATGGTTGCGAAGGAGAAGGAAGTCCAGATTTTCTGGAAGAGGCTGAAGGCGGGGACATTGCTCGACCGCGCCGGCGGCGGGAAGGTCGAGATCCTCTCCCCGGGAACTTGGAACTTCGAGGAAGGCCCCGACTTCCGGGACGCGAAATTCGCAGTCGCAGGGGAGATCGTCAGGGGAGATGTCGAAATTCACATCAAGTCTTCCGATTGGATCGCCCACGGGCATTCCTCCGACCCCCGCTACCGCAATGTGAAGCTTCACGCCGTCCTCGAAGACGACGCGCCGGAAGCCGTCCCCTCCGTAATCACCGTGCTGTTTCCGGCGGATGCGAAATTCGCAAAGTCGAAGACTTCTCAAAACATGAAGTTCGGCGCCGGAGAATGCACAAAGCTCTTCTCCTCGATGGACGACGACTCCGTGCATCGCCTCCTGTCGGACGCCGGAGTCGAACGCTTCAGGGAGAAGGCCCGCGGCGCCACCGCGGAGATAATAGCCCGCGGCTTCGACAACGCCCTCCTCAGGCGCATCTTCGAGGCCGTCGGATATAAGAAGAACAAGGACAACTTCATCGAGCTCTTCGAGAGGGTCTCGGCGCATCCGGAATTCAGCGGCGGCAAAATCGTTGACGCGCTGATATGGGGGGAGTCCGGACTTCTTCCCGATCCGACGACGCGGAAGATCCACCCGGAGATGAAGGAGCTTGCACGTGGACTCTGGGGGGCATGGTGGGTGCGCAGGGAGGGCGACAGGCCCCCGATCAAATGGGTGAAATCGGGGGTGCGTCCATTGAACTCCCCGGAAAGACGCATAGCCGGTCTTTGCTCGGTCATATCGAAGAGCGGTATCAGGATCTCCGCGAAAATCGCAGCCTTGAAGCGCTCGTCGAGGTCCCCTGCGAAATTCGCGGAGGAGCTCGTCCGTCTCTTCACGGCGAGCGACCCTGCCTGGGATTCCTGGACCAACTTCCGAGACAAGAGGAACGTGAAGGCCGCGGTGATAGGCGAAATGCGCTCCCTCGACATAGCCGTGAACGTGGTCCTGCCGTTTCTCTTTGCGAAATTCGCAATGGAGAACGACTCCGGCGGGGCCGGCTTCTGTCTCGACACCTACAAGATCTCGCCGCGCCCCCAGGACAACATACGGATAGAGACGGCGGCGAACAAGTGGTTCGTGCCGCCGTCGCGGGCCGAGGCTGTCATACGCGACGCGGCGTCGGCGCAGGGGGCGATCTATCTCATGAAGAAGTTCTGCGAGGGGAATTCCTCATACTGCCCCGTCTGTGGACTGCGCATGTCTTTGTCGAAGTCAAAGGCGGGAGCATGACCCCGTTTCCCATCGTCAAAAGGGTAACAGCTATATATTATCATCATATTATGTTGATATGCAGATACTTATCTGAAATGACACCATCGCACCATAATATTATTTTCCTTCTGGATTTCTCTGTCATCTTTCAATTTGTCCCTTATGCTACTACGTCTGCATGGGGCATGCTACCGCGTTCCTACATTAGTAAAGCCCAGCCGTTATTCCGTGTTTTTTCTTCTGTATTCCCGTGGGGAATCGTTATATTTGCGTCTGAACATTTTTGAGAAGTAATTAGTGTCCTGAAAACCGACTGAATAGCTTATTTCAGTGATGGGGTCCGAAGTCTCTCTTAACATCTTCGCTGCTTTCTCCATGCGGAGATTGATAAGATAGTTGATAGGGGTTTCTCCGACCTCATTGCGGAATGTCCGTAACAATCTGCTCGGTGACATCCCGGACATGGCTACCAACTCATCGAGCCGGATTTTATTTTTATAATGGTGTTCAAAAAACCTGAGGATTCGTGCCAGTTTACTTACATTGCTTTTTGAGGAATTCGAGGGTTGAGAATATGAACGGCATGCCAGACCTATCAGACGCATTAAATTCAGGCGCAGGAAATATTCGTATCCTGTTTCCCTATGTTTCTGTTCATATCTCATCTCCAGAATAATTTCATTCGCGGTCCTTAATTGATCTCCGTCAAGGTTATGATTGTTTTCAAAAAGCCTGTTGCTTGCTGGATCAAATTCAAAAAAGGCATCGAAACCACTGAGTTCTTTTAAGTCATGCATCGGAAAATCCATCGCTTCAGGAGTGAAAATAAC
>DYMC01000004.1 GCA_020721745.1 Lentisphaera sp.
TTGCTGCCTCGTATCTGCGACAAATGCGGCCAACTGCTTAATTTAGGTTGAAGTGTCCGGACTCGACGTATTTCATGAAATTGGCGCACGTGATTGGTGCGTTTTTCTCGTCAAGCTCGATCGTGATGTCCCCGAGAGATGTTTTCATTCTGATCATGGTGTTTCCTTTTTTTTTGGTGTTTTCGTTTCTGTTTGCGGCGCCGATCCAGCGTTTGTCAACACTAGCATCCGATCTTTTTTTGCAATCAGCGTAGAAAAGTAGGAACATGGCTTGACATTTGACGACACCATGTTATTTTTTATGACAAAGTATCCAGACGAGAAGAAGGGGGTTGTGATGCAGCTTACGATTTCCGATGTGGCGAAGCATTTGAACGTGTCGCAGCGGACGATATACCGCTGGATAAACCAGGGGCTCATACCTGCCTACAAGGTGAACGAGCAGTATCGCTTCAGCCATTCCGAGCTTCTTGAATGGATATCGAAGAGGAAGGTCACGGTTTCGAGGGAGTTTTTCGATATGGAGGAGGTGCCTGGTCGGCACTGCTCTGTTGCATCCGCGATCAGGAACGGGGGCATACATTATCGCATTGGGGGTGCGAGCAAGCGGGATGTGATAGCGAATTCGGTTTCGGTCATGAATTTGCCTGAAGGGCTTGACAGGAGCTACCTTGTTGAGATACTGCTTGCGAGGGAGGACATGGCTTCGACGGGGGTTGGCGGTGGGATCGCGATACCGCATGTCCGCAATCCGGTGGTTCTTAGTGTTGAAGATCCTTACATAGGTCTTTGCTTTCTGGAGAAGCCTGTCGAGTTTGGCGCTCTTGACGGCAAGAAGGTTTTTTGTCTGTTCAACATGGTTTCCCCGAGCCCGAGAGTCCATCTCAAGCTTATATCCCGTCTGGCCTTCATATTGAGGCAGGGCGAAGTCAGTGGTGCGTTGGAGAGAATTCCTGTCAGGGATGAGATCATGAATGCCATCGAGGCTGCCGAGCGGTCTGTTTTGAAGAAGGAGAGATGAACATGGATTTTTTTCTGGCGGGAGTGGTGATATTGGTTTTTGCCGGATTGCTGTCCTTTTTCCCTTCGGTTGGGGCGCGTGCGAGGGGTAGGATTGCCTTTGCGGGAAATCTTTGTGCGCTAATTCTCTGCGGTGGGCCGGCTGTTTCCCAGCTTTTGCATCCGGCGCCAGTGTCGCTGATGGCCGCCACCTCGATACCGGGCCTGAATTTTTCCCTGCGT
Organism: Lentisphaera sp.; assembly: GCA_020721745.1. Taxonomy (GTDB): domain Bacteria; phylum Verrucomicrobiota; class Lentisphaeria; order Victivallales; family GWF2-50-93; genus DYMC01. The sequence goes on from DYMC01000004.1 coordinate 1,243, forward strand.
CTGGACTGTCTTTCAGCTATTTTCCTTGTCTGCCTGCTGATGATCTCGTGTTTGTCATCCCTCTATGGTATTTCGTATTTTGGCGGGCAGGGTTCCAGCTCCGCGCCGTGGTTTTGGTTCAACGTCCTGGTTGCCTCGATGGCGATGGTCCTTGTTTCCGCGAATGCGTTTCTCTTTCTGTTTTTCTGGGAGGCGATGGCGTTGTCGTCGTTCTTCCTGGTTCTTCACGACTCTGGGAAGAAGGATGTCCGCGAGGCGGCATGGATATATGCGGTCTCGTCGCATTTCGGGCTGGTCTGCATTATATCTTTGTTTTTTCTGCTGTCGCTGCCTGGTGGCGATATGGAGTTCGCGAGTTTCGCAAACTCCGCGCATTCACGTGTTATAGCTGCTGCGGTATTTCTTCTTTCTCTTGCTGGTTTCGGGGCCAAGGCCGGTTTCATCCCGTTCCACGTATGGCTGCCGCGCGCCCATCCTGCGGCGCCAAGCCCGGTGTCCGCACTGATGTCTGGTGTGATGATCAAACTCGGGATATACGGGATACTGAGGGTGCTTGTGATCCTTGGCGGGTTTGAACCATGGTGGGGGTTGGTAATTTTGAGTCTTGGAATAACTTCTGGGATTATAGGTGTAGTTTTTGCTTTTTCCCAACATGATATAAAGAAGCTGCTGGCATACCACAGCATCGAGAACATCGGGATAATAATGCTGGGTTCGGGGCTGGGTGTGCTGGGTATATGCTGCGGAGTGCCCGCGGTGTCGGCATTGGCGTTCGCCGGGGCTCTGCTTCATGTCTTCAACCACTCGGTGTTCAAATCCTTGCTGTTCATGTGTGCCGGTGCTGTGATAAAGGCCACCGGGACGCATAATGTTGACGAGATGGGGGGGCTTATGAAGAAGATGCCTGTCACGGGGGCGTGTTTTCTTACCGGGGCGTCCGCGATATCTGGACTGCCTGTGCTGAACGGGTTTGTCAGCGAGTTCTTGATATTCCTTGCCGCGCTACATGGACTGTCCGCAGGCGGGACTGGCGGGAAGGAGCTGGTTTACGGCTCGGTGGCAACTGTTGTCGCCCTTTCTCTGATCGGTGCCTTGGCGCTGGGATGCTTTGCCAAGGCCTGCGGGATAATGTTTCTCGGGGAGGGCAGGACAGAATGCTGCAATGGGGCAAAAGATCCCTGCGTGGCGATGCTGCTGCCGATGATGGTGCTTTCCGGCATCTGTTTCCTGGTTGGCATTGGAGGTGTTTTTGCTGTGAGGCTTCTTGCAAATCCTGTCCTGGAGCTTGTTGAAGGCCTGGATGCCCGACAAGCGGAGATTTCTCTTTTGCAAGCTTCTTATTCGCTTGGCCTGGTAGGTATCTGTGCGCTTGCTTTTCTGGTTCTTGTGATCGGGGGCCTGGCGGCGAGGACTCTCCTTCTGAGGGGCAGGAAAGTCTTGCCCTCTGTGACTTGGGACTGTGGGTATTCCGAATCTACGGCGAGGATGCAGTATTCCGGTTCTTCATTTGCCCGGCCGACATTGGAGTTTTTCTGTCTGCTGCTCGGGACGCACCGGAAGGGACCAGAAATCTCTCCTCCCTTTCCGGCAACCTCCTCCTTTTCTACCCATACGCCCGATTTCCTTGAGGACAGCTTGTTCAGGCATGTTGTCAACGCCTTGTCGCGTTGCTCTGAATTCATCTGCAGGATAGAGAAGGGCAGCGTACACCTGCAGATACTGCTTGTTGTCGTCGCGCTGTTTGTCATTCTGGCATGGAGTATGTTGTATGGCTGACACAAACACAATAGCTGTTGATGTGTTTCCACTGCTCTGCGGGCTTGTCCTTGCCCCTTTTATAATAGGTGTGGTGAACAGGACGAAGGCTTTTTTCGCGGGAAGGAACGGGCAGCCGCTTCTTCAGCTATATTTCGACATATTCAAGCTTCTCCGCAAGGGTGCGGTTTTCAGCCGGAGCACAACATGGGTCTTCAGGCTTGCCCCTGCGGTGTCGCTGGCCTCGACAGTATCTGCGCTTGCCATTTTCTCGCTTTCTCCGGAGGGGGCTGCGCTTTCGTTCCCTGGGGATATAGTCCTTGCCGTCTACATGCTTGCGCTTGCGAGGTTCGCGACAGTGCTTTCCGCGCTTGACACCGGATCGAGCTTCGAAGGGATGGGGGCGAGCAGGGAGGTTATGCTGGCTCCTTTTGCCGAGGCGGCATTTTTCATACTGATACTCGCCGCTGCGGTGGCATCCAGGAGTATGTCGGCGGCAACGATGTTTGCTGCGGCAATCCCCTTGCCGGTGAGGATACTGATGTTCGTCTCGCTTTTCATCGTGCTGTTGGTCGAGAACTGCCGTGTGCCTGCGGACGACCCCAACACACATCTTGAGCTGACGATGATACACGAGGTCATGGTCTTGGACAACAGCGGGCCCGACCTGGGAATGATTTTCTATGCTGCATCGCTTAAACTGTGGCTTTTCGCCTCGCTCGCCGTGTGCTGTATAATGCCTGCGGGCCTGACAGGAGGGATAATTGGGGAGATGGCCCTGCGTGTCGCGGGGATAATTTGTGTCTGTATCCTTGTCGGGGTGGTCGAGTCGGTAATGGCCAGGTTCCGTTTCGACAAGGTCCGCAGGATGCTTGTGTTTGCATCGGTGCTTTCGAGTCTGGCGCTTCTGATAGCTGTCGGGGTGTCGGCATGATGGATTGGCTCCAGACAGTTTTTGTGGTGATGATAGTCGCGGATTTTGCGCTTCTTGCGTCGAGCCGGATAGCTGGCTGCATCAACATTCTGGCGCTTCAGGGGGTAATGCTGTCGGTGCTTCCTCTGCTCAACCATGCTTCGGTGTCCAATATTTTTTTTGCGTCATTGATATTCTCGATCAAGGCGCTTGTCTTTCCGTTTCTGCTGAGGAGGGCGCTGAAGATGGTCAACGCGAAGCGCGAGGTTGAGCCGCTGGTCGGCTACTCTGCGTCAATCCTGATAGGTCTGGCCGCGCTGATCTTCTCCTTCTGGCTTTCCGGGCGCATGGGGAGTTTTTCCCCTGGGATGGCGATTCTTGGAGTTTCCGCCTCTGTCTTCACCATGTTCACCGGTCTTTTCGTCATAGTGTCCCGAGTCAAGGCGATAACGCAGGTTGTCGGATACGTCGTCTTCGAGAATGGCATATATCTTCTCGGCAGTTCCCTGATGCTGGAGCAGAACATGCTTGTCGAACTGGGCGTGATACTGGATCTTCTCGTTTTCGTCCTTCTGTCAGGGATTGTCGTTTTCCACATCAACCGTGAATTCGACCACATAGACACCGATTCGATGGACGGCGACGGTCCAGGCCGGGAGGTGCCGCTCCGATGATCTTTGCTATTGTTCTGATTCCGATGCTGGCCGGGGCCGCCAGCTATTTTGTGAAGGGCGACAGATCCCGGAACACCATTCTCGTGTCAACTGCGTTTTTGCATCTGGTTCTTTCCGTGGGGTCTTTGTTTTTCGCTTCTGCTCCTGCTCTTGGCGGCATGCTCCGCTTTGACGAGGCGGGGCATCTCTTCCTGTGCACGATGAGCCTGCTCTTTTTGTGTGCGTCCATATACGCCGCATCATACATCAGGTTTGAGGGGGCCGCTCATCGGGCGCCTGACGACGATGGATTCATTTTCGCCGACTCGCCCAAGAACCTCTTCACCGCCTGCCTTCTGTTCTTCTGCGGCGCGATGAGCCTGGTTTGCGCCGCGCAGCATCTTGGTGTCCTGTGGATAGGGATAGAGGCCACGACTTTTGCGAGCGCCCCTCTTGTCTATTACCATCACAGCCGGCGCTCTCTGCAGGCCGTGTGGAAATACGTCATGATATGCTCGGTCGGGATAGGTTTCTCGCTGATAGGCAATCTTCTCGTGATGGTTGCCTTCTCCGATGCGGCAAAGGGGAGCCTTTTTATCTCCGATCTGCTGGGGTCGGCCGCTTCGGCCAATGCCGATATTCTAATGGCCGCCTTCGTTTTTTTCCTCGTGGGCTACGGCACGAAGACGGGGCTTGCCCCCATGCACAGCTGGCTTCCTGCGGCCCACGGTGAATCCCCGGCGTTTGTGTCATCGCTTCTCTCGGGGGCGTTGCTGAACTGCGCCTTTCTTGGCATTTTCAGGGTCCACGGAATATGCTGGAGCGCGGGCATAGGTTCGTTCAGCGGAGGGCTGATGATATTCATGGGGCTTCTATCGGCGCTTGTTGCGGCCTTCTTCATGATCGCCCAGAGGGACTACAAGAGGATGCTCGCGTATTCGAGTGTCGAGCATATGGGCATGGCCGTCCTGGGGGCCGGGCTCGGAGGTCCGGCGATTGTTGCGACCATGCTGCACATGATCAATCATTCCCTGACGAAGGGGATGCTTTTTCTTGTGTCCGGGAACGTCCTCTCCGCCTCCGGCACTCGCAGGATCGGGGAGGTGAAGGGGCTTTTCAAGCTTTCTCCCGCCAGCGGGGTTCTCTGGTTCGCAGGCATCCTGGCTATCTGCGGAACGCCTCCATCCGGGCTCTTCGTAAGCGAATTTCTCATATTGAGGGAGGTCTTCTCCAGGGGCATGTATCTGAGCGGCGCGCTTATCCTCATCCCGCTTCTGTTGATCTTCGGGGCAATGTCCCGTGCGGTGATGGAGATGTTCTTTGGAGAGCCTTCGCGGGGCGGTTCCGGGTGGAGGGAATCCGCGTCCACAATACTTCCTCCGCTTCTTCTGCTGCTTGTCTCGATATTTCTCGGATTGCATCTTCCAGCCCCCCTGCTGGCCTTTCTGGGGAAAATAGGAGGAGGATTCAAGCTATGAACTCTCAACGCGGGATTTTTACACCTGCACGCAACTGCGTCCCGGTTCCGCTTTCCGGCATCGAGCCCGTTCCGGTTGAATCCCTCCTGGATGCCGTGGCTGCGCTCTGCATTGCCCGGGAGGCGAGGATAGCTTCCCTCTTCGCGATGAAGAACGGCTCCGCGCAAGTCCAGATAATGGCGATCCTTGCCGACGACCAGGGCGGGCGTCTCATGATAGGCACATCGCTTCTTGATGCCGACTCGTTCCCTTCGCTGTCCGCGAAATGCCCGCAGGCACAGCTCTTCGAAAGGGAGATCGCGGAGCAGTTCGGGATAGTTCCTGCCGGGCATCCCCGCTTCAATCCGGTCAGATTCCATCATTCATTCTCCGGGCGTGACGCCTGGTTCCGGCTTGAAGGGCAGGATATCCAGCCGTCGGTGATCCCGTTCGTGCGCGTCGAGGGCTCCGACGTCCATGAAGTCGCAGTGGGGCCTGTCCATGCCGGCATCATAGAGCCGGGTCATTTCCGCTTCCAGTGCCACGGGGAGAAAGTCTTTAATCTGGAGATTTCGCTTGGATACCAGCACCGCGGGATAGAGAAGTCGCTGATCGGCGGGCCGGACGGGAGGAGCATTCACCTGGTTGAGACGGCTGCCGGAGACAGCACAATTGCGCATACTACTGCATATTGCCAGACGCTCGAGGCGCTCGGATCTGTCCGCCAGATTCCTCTTCGGGCTATGACGGTCCGCGCGATTCTCCTTGAACTCGAAAGGATGGCGAATCATGCTGGCGACATCGGGGCGCTCGCGAACGATGCGGCATTTCTGCCCACTGCGTCTTATTGCGGAAGAATACGAGGCGACTTTCTTAACATGACAGCCATGTTCTGCGGCAACAGATTCGGGCGGAGCGCCGTGCTCCCTGGTGGAGTTCGTTTCACGCTGGACAGGGATGGGGTGGAGGAGCTTAAGAGGCGCTTCAAGAATTCCTTCGGGGATCTCGAAGACGCGGCGAATCTTCTCTTCGAATCCTCCACGGCGGTTGAAAGGTTTGAGAATTGTGGAATTCTCCCACGGGAGACTGCGGAGGAGATTGGGATCGTTGGTGTCGCCGCGCGCGCTTCAGGGATACGCCGGGACATCCGATTCGACTTTCCCACCGGATTGTTCAGCTTCGCCCAAATCCCTCTTGTCTCGTGCGACAGCGGCGATGTGTATGCGCGCGCTTTCGTCAGATGGCTCGAGGCCAGGAATTCCGCCTCGTTCATCCTGGAACAGCTCGACAGTCTCCCCCAGGACGGGGCGATGGGAATACCCGTCCAGGCGCCAAAGCCGGATTCCATTGTTGTTTCAATGGTTGAAGGCTGGCGCGGGGAAGTATGCCACACTGCGGTGACAGGCCCGGACGGACGCTTTCTCAGATACAAGATTGTAGATCCGTCATTCCACAACTGGGGCGGTCTCGAAGTCGTCTTGAAGGACGAACTGATATACAATTTCCCCCTTTGCAACAAGAGCTTCAATCTTTCATACTGCGGTTTCGACCTTTAGGAGCGAATAAGATGATCAGAGTTCTGAAATCAAGGTTCAAGCAGGGGCATCGGACATTCAAGTTCCCCGATCCTAATTTCCCAATGCCAGAAAGATTCCTAGGAATGCCTCAGATTAAAGAGAGCTGTTCGCAGTGCATGAAATGCTTGGAGATCTGCCCGGTCTCCTGCATCAAGAAGTCTGGGGAGGGTGTCTCAATTGATATAGGCGCGTGCATATTCTGCGGGAAATGCGTCGCCGCCTGCCCGGAGAAGGCGATAAGCTTTAACCGAGAATACTCGCTCTGCGCCTCCTCGCGAAATGATCTTGTAATTAGTCCATGCATGGAGAGAAAGGCCTTGTCCTTGAGGAAGGAGATCAGGAGCCTTTTCGGCAGATCCCTCAAGTTGCGCGAGGTGAGCGCGGGAGGCTGCGGCGCATGCGAGGCGGATGTAAACGTTCTCGGGACGATAGGCTGGGATCTGGGAAGATTTGGGATACAGTTTGTCGCATCCCCTCGTCACGCCGATGGAATTCTAGTGACAGGGCCGATAACGAAGAACATGACGCTCGCGCTTCAGAAGACATACGATGCGGTTCCATCGCCAAAAGTTGTCATCGCCGTCGGTGCCTGCGCGATTTCTGGCGGGATATTCAGGGACGGTTCAGAAATCCGTGGAGGACTTGAGAACTTTTTCCCCGTGGACATATTCATCCCCGGCTGTCCGCCGCATCCTGCGACAATTCTCGACGGCCTGCTCCGCCTGATCGGGAAAATCAAGGCCGGCGCCTGAGTTTCTGATCTTGCGAAATTCGCATGGCATGCTTAATTTATCTTCCGATGAAAGCTGTTTCCAAAATCAATCTTTTCCTGGAAGTGCTGGGGAAGCGGGCGGACGGCTACCACGAGATACGGACGCTGTTCTATCCGCTCGACAATCCCTGCGACCATGTCGAAGTCGAGTTGTGCGGGAAGGCGGGGATATCCATAGTATCCGACAGTTCGCTTGTCCCTACTGGGGAGGCCAACATCTGCTGGAGGGCGGCTGCGAAATTCGCAGAGGAGGCAGGGGTGGAGCCGTGCTGGACGATAAAGCTTAAAAAGGGGATTCCTGTTGCAGCGGGGCTTGGCGGTGGCAGCAGCGATGCGGCGGCTGTCCTGGCGATTCTCGACGCGATGCATCCGGAGCGTTGCGAAATTCGCAGAATTGCGGAGAGGCTTGGCGCCGATGTGGCGTTCTTTCTTGATCCTGTTCCTTCCGTGGGGGAGGGGGTTGGGGAGAAGCTTCGTCCGCTGGGAGTTTTCCCGCAGATTCCAATCCTCGTGGTCAATCCGCTTTTCCCCGTGAGTTCGAGCTGGGCGTATAAAAACTGGCAAGGAGCGGAAAATGCAAGCAAAATGGACGAGATGGTTGATGCTCTTGCGTCTGGCGACATTGCGAAAATCGCAGGGAACTTAAGGAATGACCTTGCTCCGGCGCTATGGGAGAAGTTTCCTCTGCTTTCCATGTTGCGGAAATCCATGCTTGCGAACGGTGCGCTGAATGCCGCCGTCAGCGGGAGCGGCCCGACGATTTTCGGGATATTCCCGGAGAGAAAAAATCTCGCTGATGCCGCGTCCGCGCTTCAGGAGGAATACGGCGTGGCGCTGAAGGTCTTCGTCTGAGCGGCGGCGGCAGGACTTTTTTTTTGAGATTTGAGATTTGAAATTGAAAAAAAATGCTAGATAATGCGCAAGGGATTAGTTAAAGCCCCAAAGGAGTTTTTTTATGGACAGAAAGGAGAAGATGCCTGGCAGGATGGAGATGGAAAAGATGATGTCGGATTTGTCGAGACTGCTAGATAAGCAGGATTTTAAGAACAAAGAGGACTTGCAGGCGTATCTTAACGGCTTGAAGGGCAAGGAGATACCGGAAGCGCCGCCAAGGACTGCCGTCGAATTTGCGCAGGATATCATGTATGAGGCTTGGGAAGCGGAGGATAAAAAAGAGCGGATCAAGCTGGCGAAAGAAGCCTTGTCTGTCTCCGCAGACTGTGCTGACGCATATAATCTTCTGGCGGAAGAAGATGCCGAGACGCTTGAAGATGCGACAGAATATTACAGAAAAGGCATGGAAGCCGGCAGTCGGTCTCTCGGGGAAGAGGTTTTCCAGGAGCATGACGGCTGTCTCTGGGCTTATACGCCGGCAAGGCCATATATGCGCTCGATGCATGGATATGTTGAATGCCTGTGGGAGTCGGGTGCCCATGACGAAGCCATAGCCCACGCGAGGGAGATGCTTAGGCTGAACACGAATGACAATCAGGGGATACGTTATGTCCTGGCCGCCTATCTGGCTGAGCTTCAGCGTTATGACGAGCTGGATGAATTGCTCAATAGAGGCGAGTATGAAGACGATTCCATGGCGGAGTGGCTCTATGCGCGGGCGCTGGTGTCTTTTGTGAAAAATGGTGATGCCAAGAAGGCGAACGACGACCTGAAGGCGGCATTGAAAAGCAATCAGTACGTGCCGGAATATTTGACGGGCAGAAAAACGATTCCTCTTTTCCTGCCGGACAGCGTAACGGCGCACGGTGAAGACGAGGCATTTTGTTATGCCTCGATGTGGCTTAAAGCGTGGCGGAAAGTGCCTGGTGCGATTGATTGGTTGAAAAATAAAGCGGGGATCAAGATTTTTACGAAGGTTGGGCGCAATGAGCCATGTCCTTGTGGAAGCGGCAAGAAATACAAGAAATGCTGCGGGGCGTGAACAGGGGCGGCTACGGGTAAGAGTTCAGTAAACCCCGTCATTTTACTGAACTCTTACGTGTGCAAAATGCAAAAACGGATTGGAATGGCTCGAATACATTACGTTTGATACGATAAAACATTGTTTTTGCATTTTGTTTAAGTAAATATTCACTGAAGTGGCGGGGTTCAGTGAATATTTACAGCTGCAGTTGGCTCTACCAGTCCTTGTCGTTTTTTTTGATTTGTGAGTTTTCCATTTGTCTTTTTTGTAGTTCGTCGCGCAGCTTGTTTTCGTCCCGGGTCATGAGGTCGAGTATGGAGGCGGCCATCTCGGGGTCCACGTTTTTGTCGCTTTTCTTCCCGGTGTCGTCCTGCTTCTGCCCGGGCTTTTCCGGTTTGGGCTCGTCCTTTTCCGCGTTTTTGCGATCCTTGTCCTGGTCTTTGTCTTTTTCCTTCTCTCCCTTGGAGAATTCCTCGAGGGCCTTCTCGATGTGTTTCTGTGCCTTCTCGAAATCGCCGTCCTCCTGATTCTTCTGCGCCTCCTTCATCTCGTTGGCGGCCTTCTTGGCGGCATCTCTCTCCTCCTTGTTCTCCTCCGGTGTTTTGTCGAGGTGTTTCTCCAGGGATTCCTGTGCCTTCCGTGCCTGATCCTTTGCCTCTTGCTTCTGCTGTTTGTCCTGTGGTTTTTCTGCGGCCTCCTTGTTCTCCTTCGAGGCCTTTTCCATCTCCTGCTTTGCATCTGACGCGCTCTGCTGTTGTTTTTTGCGTTCCTCGATCATTTTTTTCGCCTTTTCCATGTCCTTGAGAAGTATCTGCTGGTTTGTCGAGATCTCCGGACTGCGTCCGTCCTCTCTCATCGCCTCGCGATACATTTTTTCTGCGGAGGAGAAGAGTTCGAGGGCCTTTTCTGGATCGGAGGAGAGCATGTTCCTGCCTTTGGAATGTCCTATCACGCCGAGATTCTGGAAGGATTTCATCCGCGTCTCGGCATCCGCGCCGGGATTTCCCGCCGCGCCTTGGTAGAGCAGCTCGGCGGAGTCGAGGTCGTTCTGTGAATGCTTGTCGTGGCCGAGGTTGTATGTCTCGTGTGGTCCAAGCTTCTTGCTGCCGTTCGCCGCGGGGACCGATGCCTTTGTCGGGGGAGCCGGCATGTGGGGGGGCGCGGCAGGTGGATTTTCCTCCTGCGCATAGGAGATGAAGGCGAAGCAGCATAGGAGTATTGCGGTGGTTTTTCTGCGTTCTCCGATTGCGAATCTCGCAAGCAGGAGGACGATGCCGATGGCGAGAGGTATCTGGAAGCGTTCTATAGGGCGGGTGTTTTCTCCGGCGGCGAACTTTTCCGGGGCGAGGGCCTTTATTCTCGGGAGAATGTCGGAGAGGCCTGGATTCGCGGAGGTCGAGCGCAGGTAGACTCCGCCAGTTGCGAGTGCGACGCTGCCAAGCAGCTCCTCGTTCAGGCGGGTGCTCACGATTTCGCCATGCGAATCCCGGAGGAATGCGTTTTTGCCCTTCTCGTCCTCCACCGAGATGGGAACCTTCTGCGAGGGATTTCCGATTCCGACCGCGAAGACTGGGATTTTCGAGGATTTGAGCTTGTCCAGGACGGATTTTGTCTCGCCTTGGAGTTCGTCGCCGTCGCCTATGAGCAGTATGCCGCGGTGAGAGCCTTCGGCGGCGTCGAAGGATTCCATCGCGGTTTCCAGCGCCTTCTGCATGTTCGTGCCTCCGAGGGGGATGCTTCCTGGCTTGAGTTCGTCTATCGCCTGCACGAGGGAGGTCTTGTCTATCGTCAGGGGGCACTGGAGCATCGCGTCTCCGGAGAATGCAACGATCCCGAATCTGTCTCCTGGGCATGCCGAGACGAGTTCCCTGAGGAACCATTTTGCGTGGTCCATGCGCGAGGGCTGGACATCGGTGGCGAGCATGCTTCTGGACACATCCGCCGCGATGACAATGTCGCGTCCTGTGCCGGTGAAGGGGATTATTTTCCTGCCCCAGCTTGGTCGTGCGGCCGCGAGCAGCGCGGCGAGGAGACCGGCGACGAGGAGAGCATTTCTCGCGGATCTGGCTCTAGTGGAGAGGGTGTTCGAGTCCGGCGAGTCCTTTCGTGCGCCGAGGAGGGCTGTCAAGGCCTTTTTTCTTTTGGTGGATGCGTATCCGGAGAAGAGGATGAGGGCTGGGACGGCCCAGAGCAGATGCCATAGGATTTTCGAGTTCAAGAATTGCATTTTTTTTGTAATGCCCTTGCAGGCGGTTTATTCAAGATACAGCGTGGAGGTGATTCTCCAAGACGGCATGTCCTGAATTCCAGATCATATGACAACAAAAGGGCGGGAAAGTTTCATCGAGAGGGCCGGAGTCCTTGACTCGTCCCCTGCAAGAGTGTAGAGTTCAAAAAAACAGTTGCTGTCCATGCCGAGCAAGAAAGAACTGAAGACATATTCCTCGCTCTCGACCCGCCAGGGGAGGAGAAAGAGCGGTCTATGCATCTGCGAGGGGGTGAAGTGCTGCATGGAGCTTTTCCGCGCCAGGCCGGATTTGATCGAGAAGGCCTTTTTCTCGGGGGAAGTTCCGGCGGGTGAATCCTTTCCGGGGCTCCGGTTCGAGGAGATAAGCTCCGATGACATGAGGCGGATAAGCCCCACGGTGACACCGCAGGGTGTTCTGTTCGTGGCGCGCAGGCCAGGATTTGTGGATTTTCCCGGGTTCGACGGGATCCCATTTGCCATTCTGCTCGACAGGATACAGGATCCTGGCAATCTGGGCACGATATTGCGCACGGCGAAGGCCGCCGGGCTGGACAGGATTCTTGTGAGCGACGATTGTGCGGATCCGTATTCGGAGAAGGTGATCAGGGCGGCCACGGCCATGCAGTTCTCCATGCGGATTTCCAGATACGGCGATCTGGATTCATTCTCCCCCGAACTGATTTCCAAGGGGTGCCGGCGTATATTCCTCGCGGTGGTCTCCGGTGGCTCGGATGTCTTTTTGCTCGACGATCTGTTCGATAAGTCGGCGATCGTTTTCGGCAACGAGGGGAGGGGGCTCCGGGCGGGGCTTGACGGTGTCCGGGTGAGCATCCCGATGCCCGGTGGAGTGGAGTCGCTGAATGTCGCCCAGGCCGCTACGGTAATCCTCTTCGAGTCGGTCAGAAGACACCTGGGCATGGGGTGTCCGTCGTAGCATTTGCTCAGTCCGGTTTCGAGACTTGCGCGGGCGTGATTTTGTTTTTGAGCTTGTCGAACTGGAGGAAGAGGGCTGGGACGAGGAACAATGTGAGCAATGTGGAGACTGTCAGTCCTGTGATGACCACGATGGCCATTGGAGCCCACCACTGGCTTGATTCGGCGCCTGCGATGAACTTGGGTGGGAATGAATGGATTTCGAGGCTCCATCCGACGGCCATGGGCACGAGTCCGAGGACGGTTGTGATGGCGGTGAGGAGGACGGGGCGGAGTCTGAGTTTGCCTGCCTCCAGTGCGGCGCTATACGAGTCGAACCCCTTGGCTCTGAGCTGTATGGCGAAGTCTATCAGGATTATGGCGTTGTTGACGACCACGCCGGCGAGGCTGATGATGCCGAGTCCTGTCATGATGATGCTGAAGCGCATGTCGAAGAGGAGGAGTCCGGAGAATACGCCGATCATGGAGAAGAGGACCGATGTCATGATTATGAGCGGGAAGAGGACTGAATTGAACTGGATGACGAGTATTATGAATATGAGTCCCGAGGCGATGAAGAACGATTTGAGCAGGAACTGGAAGTTGTCCTGCTGGTCCTCGTTTTCTCCTGCGAAGTTGATCTTGTAGCCGGCCGGGAGTTTCATATCCGAGAGGCGCCCTGATATCTGCCTGAGGATGTCGTCCGCGGAATAGCCGTCCTGAGGCTCTGCCTCGACGGTCACGGTCCGCTGCTGGTTTTTTCTCTTGATGGTCCCGTAGCCTTCGCCGTAGGAGAAGGATCCCAGGTTTGAGAGCGGGATGGATTTTCCGGAGGAGTTTGGTATTCTCATTCTGGAGAGGGCGCTGGTGTCGAGCCTCTGCCGCTCCGGGAGCCTGATTGTAATGTCGTATTCGTCCTCCCCTTCGCGGTATTTGCTCACTTCGAGTCCGTTTATGGCGGCCCTGATGAAGGTTGCGACGGTGGAGGTGTCCAGGCCGAATATGGCCAGTCTTTTCCTGTCGGCGATGAATTTGAGTTCGGGCAGTCCCTCGACGAGATCGTCCTTGACGTCGGCTATGCCTTCGATGTCGGCGATGCGCTTCTCCACCTGCCTGGATATCTCTCCCAGTGTGGCGAAGTCGTCGCCGCTGATTTCGATGCTTATGGATGCTCCGGAGGGGGGGCCTTCCTTGTCCTTCTTGACCGTGACCTCCGCTCCTGGGAATGGGGCGGAGGATTTCAGGAGCGCATCGTGGATGCTGTCGAATGATGCCGCCGGTATTGCGATCGAGGGCGTTGCGGAGTCCTGCTCCGAGAAGGATTTGTCCTTCGCGGAGTCTCCGAGGATGGTGTCAATCGCCAGTCTCAGGGCTTTTCGCTGGGATGCGGAGCCGGAAATTGCGATTTGATCCGCGCCGGTCTTTTTGAAGAGCACGCCGCGGAATCCGCTGAGGTTCATTCTGATCGCCTCGACTAGGATGCTGGATGCCACTGTCCTGTCTTCAAAGTCCTTGAACTCCAGGAGTATAGAGGCGTAGTTCGTGCCGCTCTGCCCTCCCTTGAAATAGGATCCGCCGCCGCTGCCGACGGTAGTCAGGTAGTATTCGATGTCGGGATAGCCCGCGATTCTGCGCTCGATCTCGCGGGCGGCCGCGTCGGTTCTCTCGATGCGTGTGCCCTCCGGGAACTCGATGCCTATGGTGGCTCTTCTGGGCTCCGCCTCTGGGAAGAGCTCGACTCCCGCGCCGAAGCGGAAGTATGCAAGCATGACCATGACGAAGGCGGCGGACGCGATGGCGAAGAGCGACTTTGGATAGTCGAGGCATTTCCGGAGGACACTGGCGTAGGCAGACACTATGAAGTCGCCATGCTCCCTGAGTCTCTTGAAGAAGCCGTGCGCGTCATTGTCGGCCTTTTTTATCCACACGGAGCAGAAGACAGGGTTTATGGTGAGGGCGACGAAGAGAGAAGCGAGCAGTGCGATTATCAGTGTGATCGGCAGATACCACATGAATTCGCCTATGACATCGGGCCAGAAGAGCAGGGGGACGAATGCCACGACTGTGGTGGCGGTGGAGCCGATTATCGGCATGGCGATCTCGTCCGTCCCGAGGAGGACGGCGTCGAACGATTCGCTGCCGAGGTTCCTGTAGCGGAAGCAGTTTTCGACGAGGACGATGGCGTTGTCAACGAGCATCCCGAGGACGAGTATGAGGCTGAAGAGGACTATCATGTTGAGTGTGATTCCGCCGAGCGCCAGCGTGGTGAAGCTGATGAGCATGGACATTGGTATTGCGAGCGCGACGAAGAGGCTGTTCCGCATTCCGAGCGCGAGAAATAGGCCCGCGATGACGAGCATGAGGCCGCTTGCTATGTTGTTTTCGAGCTCATCGAGCATGCTGTAGGTGTCGGCGGAGAGGTCCGATGTGACGAGGAACTCGACCCCTTCCGGGAGGGATTCCTTCTCGGCGGCGAGGACCTTCTTGACCCCGTTGGTGACCTTGATGACGTTCTGTCCGGATCGTTTCTGGACCATGAGGGATATGCATGGTCTGCCTTTTATCCTCGATACCGATTCAAGGTCCTTGAAGGAGTCCTTTATCTCCGCGATGTCGGTCAGGTATATAGGTCCTCCCTGGCCTCCCCCGATGACGAGGCTGTTGATCTCGTCGGGGCTTGCGAACTCGCCCGGGACGCGTATCTGGAACTTGCCCCCGAGCATCTCGATGTTGCCGGCGGAGGAGGTTTTGTTCTCCCTCGATATCACCGAAAGTATCCTGGAGACCGGTATCGCGTAGGCGTTGAGGCGGTCCACGTCTATCTCCACTCTTATCTCGCGCTCGCGGTCTCCGAATATCTTTGCCTCGAGGACGCCGGGGACCGACTCGACCTTGTCCTTGATGTCCTCGACGACCTTTTTGAGCGCGTTCTGGCTTTCGAGGCCGTAGAAGGCGATGCTCATGACCGGTATGTCCGTGCTGAGATTTATCTCGCTGACGACAGGTTCGTCAATGTCGTCCGGGAGGTCCTGGCGCGCGAGGTCAATCTTGTCCTTGACTTTCTGGACCGCGTCGTCGAGGTCCTGGTCCGGATAGAACTCGATGGTGATGTTGCTGCTTCCCTCGACGGAGTCGGATTTTATCTCCTTGACCTTGTCGAGACCCCGGAACTTTTTTTCGAGCTGGATGCTTATGAGGTTTTCGATATCCTGCGGCGCGACACCCTCGTATCTTGTGCTCACGAACACGTAGGGGATGGTGATGTCGGGTGCGTTTTCCCGCGGGAGTGTGATATAGGAGGCGATGCCTGTGGCTACGAGGAAGACGGTCACGCAGAAGACCGCCGGGCGCATTAGCAGTATTTGTTTTATCAGCGGCTTCATCGGGGTTCCGGCTGGACCTCGACCAAGTCTCTCTCCCTGAGGAAGCGGTTGCCCTCGACGACGAGCTCTTCGCCGGGGGAGAGTCCCGCGGCGAGGACGGCCCTGTCTCCAGTAAAAAAGGCCAGCTTGACTTCCCTCTGGTATGCGCGGCCATCCTTCACAATGAAGACATAATGTCCGCCGTATCTGGGGATGATCGCCACCACGGGTATGGAGATGGCATCCTGGACGACCCGCCTGACGAGGCGGACGCGCGCGATCATGCCTGGTCTCAGCTTTAGGTTCGGATTTGGTATTTCCACCTCCGCGCGATAGGCGAGGGTGCCGCTGTCGGCGGCCAGTGATATGAAGGATACGGTGCCTTCGAATTTATCCGTCGGGCGCGAGTCGAAGGAGTATGATACGACTGTTCCGGGCGAGACTGCGCCGACATCCCGTTCCGGAATGTGGAAGACGAGCTTTACCACGTCGGATTTTTCGAGTCTGGCGACCTTTTTTCCTGAGGAGAGGTGTTCGCCGAGCTCTACCGAGATGTCGTCTATGCATGCGTCTATCGGGCTGCGGATTTCGCATCGGTCCAGGCGGGTTTTGGCGGCGTCATGCTCGGCCTTTGCCATGTTTCTCTCGAAGAGCGCGTCCTCGTAGTCCTTTTCGGATATGGTTTTGGACCCGAAGAGGGATTTCTGGCGTTTCAGATTTGATTCGGCCGATTCGAGGTGGGCGAGTGCACGTGCTTCTTCGGCCTTGTATATCCTCTCGTCGAGGCGGAGGATGAGCTGGCCTGTCTTCAGGCATTGTCCGTCCCTTGCGGCGATCTCCACCACGGTTCCGTCCTGTTCGGCGGATATCTCGACCGTGGAGAGGGATTCGATTATGCCGAAGGTGTCGAGGATGTCCTCCACCTTGGATGCGGATAGCTCGATCGCCCTGACTGGTATCCTGCGTTCGGCCGCCCCGTTCCCTGCATTCTTCTTTTCGCAGGAGGCGAATGCGACGATGGCCACGACGAGCAGAGCCGTGCGGCGCAAGAGGTGCAAGATGTCTTCACCGGAACTGCTCTGCATCGTTCTCATTGTGTATAGTCCTAGTTGTTTTTATCCCGGAAATACGAGTGGAGGGCCTCCATGGGGGGCGAGGATTTTTCCGAGGCCTTCCTGACCATCCTGAAGCCGTCGCCGTAGACGGGGTCTTTATTCTCCTCGATCATCCTGTTAAGTCCTTTCTGTCCGTGGATCTCGTTGACCCTCCATGCGACATATTGGGCCCAGCCCTCCTTGATCTTGAGATCGGTGATCCCGGGGTAATATTCCTGCATCCAGTCGTGCCCGAGCTCGTGGGCGGCGACCTCGATGAACTTCCGTCTGGACATGTGCGAGAGCATGTATATGTTGTAGTTTCTGGTCACGTTGACGGTTTTGCTTGTCTTGTATCCGCGTGTGACGGTGGTGGTTTCCGTCTCTTCGATGTATCTGAAGAGTCCGAGTTCGATGCCTTGCTGGTTCTGCGGGGAAATTTCGTCGAGGGTCTTCTGGTCCACCAGCTCGTATTCGATCTTGTGTTCGGTCTTGAGCTTGAGTTTGTCGGCCATGAGAGCCCTGACCTCGCCGATGAGCTTTACCGCTTCGTCCAGGCTGCCTACGGCATCCTTCGAGCAACTGGGGCAGATATGCCGTCCGTCGTAGAGCTTCGAGCAATTTGCCGGCAGGCCGCAGCAGAAGCATTTTGGCTTTGAAAGGCATTTCTCGCAGAAGAAAAGGTCTCCTTTCTCCGCCGATATTATCGCGCCCTTCTGTGATTTCGCGCCGCAGGCCGAGCAGGTCGGCCAAGTGGTCGAGATGCATTTCTCCGAACAGTAGAGCCTGCCGTCCGCGCCCTTGAGATAGCCTCCGGCAAGAGGTTTATTGCATATGCAGCACTTCGGAAGCGTTTTTTCGTAGCATGATTGGGAGCAGAATATTCTTCCGTCGCTTGATTTGAGAAACTTCATCCCCGGGCCTATGGTTTTTCCGCAGACCGCGCATTTTCCGGAGGACTGCGCGAGGGAGTCCGGCAGCAGGGTGCTGAAGAGAACCGCCAGCATGCATAAAATGGCCAGAGAAAATCTCATTGGGCTGTATTTTTTTCATTTTTTTCGGAGTAATATACTCTTTTGCACGAAAATTGCTTTACAAATTTGAAAATATAGATATTGTAACAATACTACAATCCCTTTTCAGGTGAATCGGCCGCATTTTTTATTGCGCGCAAGCCAGGGCTAAGATGGAAGAACAGAAAAAATTCTCGGCGGAACTGGAGATCAAGAACACCCTGGGTCTCCATGCCAGGCCCGCCTCTCTCTTTGTCCAGATGGCCTCTATGTACGAATGCGAAGTCCTGGTCGAGAAGGATGGGGAGACCGTCAACGGGAAGAGTCTCATGGGGTTGCTGATGCTCGCCGCAGGCTATGGCAGCAAGATCCGTGTCACGACCATAGGCGGCGATTCGGAATCCGCGTTTCTCGCCCTTGTCAACCTTGTGGACTCGAAGTTCGAGGAGGACTAGGGGCTCCGCCATCCTTCCGTTTCTCCGCCATGATCGAGAAGTGTGTTCTCAGGCTCCTGGCCGGCAGCAGCCTGTTCGCCGCCTTCAGAGCTAGAAATGCGAGTTTCGCAATGCCTCTCCATTCGCTCCTGTCGGTCAGCCTGTAGCTGATCTTGATGTTCGAGAATCCGATCCTTTCCATCATGTCCGCCAGCTTTTCCGGGTTTATCCCCGGGGTGAAGACGTTGTGGTATTCCGCAAGATCGTTTCTGCGGCTTCCGAATCCGTGGACATTCCTGAAGCGCAGCCTGTATATGGGCCGGTAGAATCTGGTGAAGAAATAGTTCGGATCGTGGTCGGTGTAGACGCAGCCGCCCGGCTTCAGAACCCTGTGTATCTCGCGGAAAAGCCTCTCGTGGGAGACGAGATGGTGGAGCAGGGCGTTCGCCGAGACGCAGTCGAAGGAATCGTCCTTGAACGGCAGGTTCTCCGCGTCCGACGAGGCGAATATAACTCCGGGGAATCTGCCCTTGATCCTGGAGAGCATCTTCTCGCTTATGTCCACGGCGAAGACCTTCCCGAATATTTTTTGCGAAATTCGCAGGAGATTTCCAGTGCCCGTGCCCAGGTCCAGATGGCTTCCGTTGCCGGAAGTTCCGGCGCAGGCCTGCAGCGCCTCGGCGCAGTGTCTCCTCCTGGTATCGTTGAAGATGCTTTCGTTGCGGTCGTATTCCTCGGGGGACATACTGTTGTAGACCTCCCTGTTGGAGGTCTTCACCAGTTTTTCAATGTCGTCCATCTCACTCCTTCCGCTTGAAATCCCCGCAGTCGTCCATCGGGTTCACGTTCCTGTCGTGGAGTCCGCATTTGTCCCCGAACGGATGCTTTATGAAATGTGTGCAGTCCCTGCAGAATCGTTTTTCGGATTCACCGGCCTCGATTCGAGTTTTGATGGGAGTCTCGTTTTCATTGAGGAAGGCGGCCAGCGCGGATGCCTGGTGTGCCGCCTGCTGTTTGGTCTGCCCGTGGGCGGGCACGTCCGCGATTTTCGCGGAGCAGGAGGCGCAGGCCAATATCTCCCCTTTTTTCGTCCATCCGTCGAGGATGGCGACTTTCTTCAGGAACGAGTTTCTCCCGCATTTCGGGCACGTGATTTCGTCGCCAGGCTTCATTCGAAGATGTCCTTCTGCATCACCAGCGGCGGGAAGGAGGCATCCCTCTCGATGACGATGGGATCTTTTATCGGCCACTCGATCCCGATCGCAGGATCGTTCCAGCGGATGCCGCGCTCGTGCCGGGGGGAATAGTGAGAACTGCATTTGTAGGAGATAGTCGCGCCCTCGCCCAGCACACAGAAGCCGTGCGCGAATCCAGGCGGTATGAGCATCTGCTTCCTGAAGGGGCCGGCCAGCCTTGCCCCGAACCACTTGCCGAAAGTCGGCGAACTTCTCCTGATGTCCACCGCAACATCGAATATCTCTCCTTCGATCACGCTGACCAGCTTTGCCTGCGCGCAGGGCGCTGTCTGGTAGTGAAGCCCCCTGATGACCTTGGCCGAAGACTTGGACACGTTGTCCTGGACGAAGTCGAAATTGACACCCAGTCCGCGGTATTTTTCCGCGGAGAAGCTTTCGCAGAAGAATCCCCGCCTGTCGGGGAAGATGTCCGGCTCGATGAGCATGACCCCTTCCAAATCGCACTTGATTATTTTCATCGGGCTTGCTTTATTTCAGTTTAATGTTAGGTTAATATAATTGACATGTGGACAAATAGAAATGGATTAAACCAGAAAGATAGCGATGAACCGTGTTTTATCAGTCTTCTTGATTTTGTTGAGTTTCTTCAGGACGGCGTTTTCGGCAGTGTGCCGCAGGGCCGCCTCCTATGTGGAATTCCTCCTTCCCGCCGTTGGGCGCGAGGTCTTTTCGCCGCCTCGCATGGCGCTGCAGCGTCTTCCGGTTAGAGATGGGAGCTGCCCTCAGCACTGGTTGCGTCGAGACTGATACGGACGGTTCCATCCGCATTCCCTGCAATTTGGATGCAAAGATGGAACAGAACCTGTTTGAAAACGAAATAGCTGCTGTGGCGGCCGCCGCGGGGGGGTGCGATGCCTCTCCAGGCTCCGCGCCTCCGCCTCCTCTTGCGGCCAGGCTGCGTCCATCCGGCTTCTCCCAGTTCTTCGGCCAGAGCCATGTCATCGGCGACGGCAAGCTTCTCCGCAGGGCGATAGAGTCGGACAGTTTCCACTCGATAATCCTCTCCGGGCCTCCCGGATGCGGCAAGACAAGCCTGGCTGAGCTTGTCGCCGGAGTTACCGGTTCCGCCTTCATCCGCCTTTCCGGAGTTCTCTCCACTGTTGCCGACCTTCGCAAGGAGATAGCGGCCGCGGCGAACAGACTGCGCAATGGTCGCAGGACGATAGTCTTCATTGACGAGATACACCGTTTCAACCGTGCCCAGCAGGACGTTCTTCTTCCGGACATTGAGAATGGGACGATACGCTTCATAGGCGCGACGACCCAGAATCCCTTCTTCTACGTGGTGGGGCCTCTCCTCTCGCGTTCCCTTCTTTTTAGGCTGGAGCCGCTTTCGGAGGGCGATGTGTCGGGGATAATCCGCAACGCCCTTTCCGACCCGAGGTCCTTTCCTGGGATGGATGTGGAGATTTCGGACGATGCCGTCCAATTCATCGCGGAGAACTGCGAAGGCGACGCAAGGCGCGCTCTCAACGCGCTTGAGATAGCAGTTCTCGCCGGGGCGAGGGATGGCTCCCGAGTGCGCGTATCGAAGGCCGACGCGGAGTCCTCGATGCAGGAGAAGGCGGTCGAGTACGGGGACGACGGCCACTACGACACCGCCAGCGCGTTCATAAAGAGCATGCGCGGGAGCGATCCGGACTCGGCGGTCTACTGGCTGGCGAAGATGCTTCACGCCGGCGAGGACATAAGGTTCATCGCGCGCAGGATCGTGATTTTCGCATCGGAGGATGTTGGCAACGCCGACCCGCGCGCCCTCCAGCTTGCGGTCTCGGCAATGAAGGCCGTCGAGATGATAGGCATGCCGGAGGCCAGGATAATCCTGTCCCAGGCGGTCACATACTGCGCATCCGCGCCGAAGAGCAACGCATCCTATCTGGCGGTGGACGCGGCCATGAAGGATGTCAGGGAGAACAGGGTCCAGCCTGTCCCCCTGCATCTGCGGGATTCGCACTACAAGGGCGCCGCGCAGCTCGGGCACGGGGAGGGCTACAAGTATCCCCACGACCACGAGGGCGGGCATGTGGAGCAGGACTACATGTGCGTGAAGAAGGTTTACTATGAGCCGAAGGACAGTGGTTTCGAGACGAAGATAAGGGAGAAGCTATCGAGGATCAGGAAGCCGGGGGGGCTGGAATGACACCGGAACTGAAGAAACTGAAGATGGCGGCGAGGAGGGAGATGATAGCCCGCCGGAAGGCGCTGCCTGCGAAATTCGCAGCCGAGGCTTCCGCCCGGATATGCGCCCGGCTCGGGGGGCTGGACCAGTTGGCCTCGGCATCCTCGATATGCGGCTATCATCCGGCCGCTGGCGAACCGGATGTCCTGCCCTACCTGGGCGGAGTGCTCCTGTCAGGCAGGAAGGTCTTTCTGCCGAAGGGTTCCCCGGGGACATCCTCCTACGGGATGGTGTCGGTCGCGGATTTTGCGGGCGGGCTCTCGAGAGGCAGGTTCGGGATAATGGAGCCTGTTGGTGGGGAGCGGCTTGTGAGGGGAAATTCCGACGGGCTGGCCTGGCTCGTTCCGGGGACGGCGTTTTCGGCGGATGGTGGACGGATCGGCTTCGGAGGCGGGGCATACGACTCGCTTCTCTCCCGTTTTGGCGGGGTCAGGATAGGCGTCTGCTACCAGTTCCAGGTGCTTGACTCCGTCCCGGTAGAGCCTCACGATGTGAAGATGGATTATGTGATAACGGAGGAGAGGACATATGGATGCGATGAAACAAACAACAAGGAGAACTTGCGATGAACGAGATTCTGCACCAGATAAGTTCGGCATCTGTGAACGTGAGGTCAATAGTAACCTGCGTCGTTGGCATCGGGATAGGCGTGCTCGTCCACTGGTGGGTGACGAAATTCTTTGGAACCAGCGCGAGCAAGCTGGCGGAGAAGGTGAAGGACGACGCGCGGAAGGAGGCCGATCATCTGGTCCGCGAGGCGAAGGTTGCGGCGAAGAGCGAATTCCTGAAGCTGAAGGAGGAGTTTGAGAAGGAGAGCAGGGAGAAGAAGCGGGAGTTGATGGCAATCGAGAAGAAGATAGCAGGCCGCGAGGAGCACCTTGAGAAGCGGGCCGATGCCCTCGACGCGAGATCGGCATCCCTCGAGAGGGAGGAGAAGGAAGTCGCGTCGCTGAAGGAGCGGCTTGGACAGAGGGACTCCGAGCTCAGGAAGGCGATATCGCGCCAGATAACCGAGCTTGAGCGCATCGCCGAGATGAGCCGCGACTCCGCCAGGGAAATGCTGCTCGAGAAGATAAAGGGCGAGGTGCACAACGAAGTGGGCCATCTCATCCGCAACGAGGTGGAGGAGGCGAAGAACAAGGCTGACAAGGAGGCCCAGAAGATCCTCGCCTACGCGATGCAGAGATACGCCGGGGAATGCGCCTACGAGCACACCACCTCGACGATACATCTTCCGAGCGACGAGATGAAGGGGCGCATAATCGGCCGCGACGGCAGGAACATCAGGGTTATCGAGGCGGTGACCGGAGTCTCGCTGCTTGTTGACGACACGCCGGAGGCGGTGGTGATCTCCTGTTTCAACCCTGTCCGCAGGGAGAAGGCGCGTCTTCTGCTCGAGAAGCTCATATCGGACGGGCGCATCCATCCCACCCGCGTAGAGGAGCTCTTCAAGAAGGTGGACAGGGAGGTGGAGAAGGAGCTGGCGGAGGCTGGCGAGGAGGCAGTGCTCGAGGTGGGCGTGCCCAATGTGCCGGACGCGGTCGTAAAGCTGCTCGGAAGGCTCAAATACAGATACAGCTTCTCGCAGAACGTCCTGCGCCACTCCATAGAGGCGGCGAATTTCATGGGTGTGATCGCATCCGAGCTGAAGCTGGACCCGTTGAAGGCCAAGAGGATAGGCCTTCTCCACGACATAGGCAAGGCCCTCGACAGCGAGGCCGAAGGCACCCACGCTATGCTTGGAGCGGAGCTCCTGAAGAAATACAACGAGGAGCCGGACGTGGTCAATGCCGTCGCGGCGCATCATGAGGAGACCGACAAGACCTCGGTCTACGCCGTGCTCGCCTGCGTAGCCGACGCGATGAGCGCGTCGAGGCCCGGAGCCAGGAGCGAGACGGCCGAGTTCTATCTCAAGCGCCTGGAAAAGCTCGAGGAAATAGCGACGAGCTTCCCCGGTGTCGAATCCTGCCACGCCGTCCAGGCCGGCAGGGAGGCGAGGGTTGTGGTCAACCCGGGGAAGATAAGCGACAACGAGGCCCAGGTCCTCGCCCGGGACATATGCGGCCGGGTCGAGAAGGAGATGAACTACCCGGGACAGATAAAGGTGACGGTGATCCGCGAGACCCGATCGGTCGAATACGCGAAGTGAAGAAAGGGTTTTTTCGCGGGAGATGGAAGAATCGTCGGACATCGTCTTGCAAAATTTGGGGCGGCGGTATACTGTATCCGCTCCGAAATGTGGGATGTTGGCTGATGCGGGATAAAGGATGCAGGATACAGGATATTGGGCTCAGATTTTGTCTTCTCCTGAATCCTGTTTCCTGTATCTTGAATCCTGTGAGGTAATTGCAAAAATGCCGACGGAACGCCGGTCTTATGACCGGCTTAGAGCCAGCCATAAGGCTGGCGTTCCCCTAAAAAGGCAATTTTGCAATTACCTCCCTGTATCTTGAGTCTTGTGTTTTTCAACCGATAATCAAGGGGGATGCCATGGCTGAAATATCTGTGCTTCAGAGGGAGCGGGCCGCCTACAAGCCGAAACTTCCGAAGGCGCTGATGAACGGTGCCGTCGTGGAGGCGAAACGGGGTAAAAAGACTTTGTCCGCTGGCGAGCCGGAGACGATAAAATCGCTTTTCCCGAATAACTTTGGAAACCCGGTCATCACCTTCTCCTCGATGGGCGAACAGTGCAACATCGAGCCTGCGCTCAACGTGGGGGTCGTGCTCTCGGGAGGGCAGGCACCTGGCGGGCACAACGTGATCGCCGGTATCTTCGACGGGATCAAGAGTGCGAACCCCGCTTCCAGGCTGTTCGGATTCCTTGGAGGCCCCAGCGGACTCGTGGACTGCAAGTACAAGGAGCTGTCCTGCGATGTCATAGACGAATACCGGAACACCGGCGGCTTCGACATAATCGGCTCCGGCAGGACGAAGCTGGAGACCGACGAGCAGTTCGAGAAGGCGAAGGAGAGCTGCGAGAAGCTTGGAATACACGCTATCGTTATAATCGGCGGAGACGATTCCAACACCAACGCATGCCTGCTCGCGGAATACTTCCTCGCCCACGGGATACAGATACGAGTGATCGGATGTCCGAAAACCATTGACGGCGACCTCAAGAACGCGCAGATAGAGGCGTCATTCGGATTCGACACCGCGTGCAAGGTCTACAGCGAGCTCATCGGGAACATAGCGAGGGATGCCAACTCGGCCAGGAAATACTGGCACTTCATCAGACTGATGGGACGGTCGGCCTCGCACATCGCATTGGAATGCGCCCTTCAGACGCACCCGAACGTGGCCATCATTTCCGAGGAGGTGGCCGAGAAGAAGATGACGCTGGACCAGATCGCCGACGACATAGCGTCAGTCATAGTCAAGAGGGCGGAAAAGAAGGCCAATTTCGGCGTAGTTCTAATCCCGGAAGGGCTCATCGAGTTCATCCCCGAGATGAAGACGTTGATAAGGGAGCTCAACGACCTGATGGCGCGCGAGACGGCTGGGATGTCCTTTCTCAACGACGACGACCAGAAGCTGAAGTTCATAAAGGGCAAGCTCACGAAGGGAAGCTCGTCTCTTTACGATTCCCTCCCGAGGCAGATACAGCTCCAGCTCATAAAGGACCGCGATCCGCACGGCAACGTGCAGGTGTCGCTCATCGAGACGGAGAAGCTGCTCATCGAGATCATCCAGGGCAAGCTTGCGAAGATGCGCAAGAGCGGGGAGTACATAGGGAAATTCTCCGCGCAGACCCACTTCCTTGGATACGAGGGAAGATGCGCCGCCCCGTCGAATTTCGATGCCGACTATTGCTACAGCCTCGGATACACGGCCGCGGCTCTCGTAGCAAACAGCAGAACAGGATACATGGCCTACGTGGGCGCTCTCGCAAAACCATGCTCCGACTGGAAGTGCGGCGGCATCCCGATCACAATGATGATGACGGTCGAAAGAAGACATGGCGAGGACAAGCCCGTCATCAAGAAGGCCCTGGTCGAACTCAAGGGCAGGCCTTTTGCGGAATTCGCAAAGAACCGCGACAAGTGGGCGGCAGATAACTGCTATCTCTATCCAGGGCCTATCCAGTATTTCGGCCCCGAATCCGTATGTGATGCCCGCACCAAAACCCTCATGCTGGAAAGCGGAGTAAAACCCTAGTGTCATGCACCCATAAATAAGTTGAAATAAAACGTGAACAATTTCCGTTTAGGGCAAGGGCAATTGCCCTAAACGGAAGTTGATGTTTTTCAGTATTAGTCTCAGATGGTTCGCACGACAAATCCTGTTCGATAATTTCAGTGAATAGCAATAAGAGCAGAGACAGCATCTTTTTTCTTTTTAGATCTGCGTCGAGGCTGGAGTCTTTCATGCGAGCCCATTCACGGTCAAACAGATCGCAAATACCAGAGTCTTCCACGATTAATTCTTTATTCCTTACGTTATCAATTTTTCCGTCTTTAATATGCAGAAAGCGTACGATCGTTCGATTTTTCAGGAAGCCAATCCATAGATGTGTCGAGCATTTTGTCGCGGAAGAATAGAAACGATCGTGCTCCTCGTATGAATCAAATAGGAATATCGTGCCAGGAGACGCCTGATATACCAGCCCGTTTAAACTGGACAGGGATTTTCCCTCTAAAACCACCAGAATCTCCTTCAGGGAATGTCTGTCGGTGTTTTTTTTTAGCCAACGAATGTGGGAAAGATTCTTGCGTGGGGCGATATCGGACTGAAAAAGAGACGATACAATATCCCATTTTTCAGGGGAGCAAAGCATTTGTTTCTGTTTTGTAGGGAGAAAATTTTGTTTCTTTGCAGTTGCCATGTTTTAACGCATCGGACCTGTTTGAATCCTATAAAACAGCAATATTGATTAATCTTTAGCAAATTACATTAATTGACTACGGACAAAATACAAGTAGATCAGCTCAAGGGATTGAAGAAGTTGATAAGCACCTACACCAGGAATGCCGCTGTAATCGAGAATGCTGTTGCCAGGCTCGATGGTGTCAGGGTGCAAGCTCGCGGACGCAAGGCCGACCCGCAGGGTTATTACGCGTTTGTCCTGATTTTCGATTCAGCTCCGATGAAGGACATTCCGTTGGCAAATATTATTGCGGCGTTAAATGCGGAAGGCCTTGTCTGCGGTGGAACCTACGGTCCGGTTTATAAGCACATCCTCTTCAATATGAGGAAAGGCGAATATCGGATAGACGGCGGTTCATGTCCTGTAGCCGAAGGAATTGGAACTCAACATTCGGTTTGCATATCACATCCGGTTCTCGGGAATGATATAGAAAAAATAAAAAAAATATGTGCAATTATTTCTAAAGTCGTGGAAAATTATCGAGAGTTGATAAACTATAAAGTGGATGCAAAGTAGCGGATAAACAGGGGAAAAACATAATGATTGAAGGAAACGGAAATGCTTCACGCCACATTTCCATCCGAAAGAATCGGATTGAACCGCGAATATGACAAGGATGCCCCGCCGCTGGAAGATGTCCTGCGCGATGGCTGGCGACCGGCAAAGCCTGAACTAACCGATGCCAAATGCCATGTCTTAAAATTCATTGACAAGGCAAATGGAAATGGATGGGGTCACGGCTTATTCTGGCTGCCACCCTGTTGTCTGTTGTAAGGAGACGAGATATATTCATGACGATTACTGCGGTGTGGCGTTGATTTGGTTGCGACCTGCTCTCTTTTTCCGGCGACCTTCCGGTCAAACTTGATGTCGGACGCCGCCGGATAAAAAGCGTGATACAGAATATTGTTAACGTGGCGGGAAAACTGGCAAGGAGCGGAGGATATACAAAACTGAAAGTCAGAATCCTTTGTCCGTGGCTAAATCCTTTTGAGCGCTTGTTTGCAGGCTATTGTTGAAATTGTGATGTGAAATTGGTGGACGAGAAGTCGCAAAGAAGAGCGACAAAGGAGTGGATAGTCTTAAAAAGCAACAAAAATCGGATTTTTTGTCCAAAAAACATAGAGTGAGGTGATCCAAAGAAAAAAATAATGAAGACAATTGGCCGAAGTGTTTGCAAAGTACATTTCTGGGTCTATTCCATGCGTTGAAAAACAAAAAAGGATGATGGTCAAAAAGACCATCACGGAATCAGGTATTCGGCTCCTGGATGGAGCTTGTCGAGGATGAACTTGAATCCAAGGAATTACGCGTCTCCGACCAATACCCTGGTTGCTTCTGCGGCCAGACAGCCCTCTACGCAGGCATTGATACCGCCGCAGATCAGTTTTCTGGCCTCCTGGTCAGGATGAGGCGATTGTAAGGCTCCGTGTTGCCTAGCCCAAATTTCGCGCCCTAAAAAATAAGATTGTTGATTATAAACGACTTGCAACTTGGAAAACGAAGAAATTTGGGCTAGGGGAGCCGTGCAACGCAATTGGTTCTCTTTCAACTTGCCAGAAGGCGGTTC
>DYMC01000005.1 GCA_020721745.1 Lentisphaera sp.
GTCTTGCTGCCTCGTATCTGCGACAAATGCGGCCAACTGCTTAATTTAGGATTATCGGCTCAAATTCCCAGCCTCTTCTGTATTTCACCAAGGGCTGAGCCTTTGACTATCCACACTAACCCGTTTTTTCCGGAAAAAACGGGTTAGAACTCATCCAGGAGGAGACCGTCCCGGAGCTTTGGTTCGAACCAGGTTGACTTGGGTGGCATTATCCCGTTGGAGTCGGATATGGCCATGATTTCCACCACGGACACTGGGAACATGGAGAATGCGGCGACGGCTTTTTTATTTTTGACCGCCTTTTCAAGGTATGAAACTCCCTTTATTCCGCCGACGAAGTCTATTCTCTTGTCGGTTCTCGGGTCGTCAATTCCGAAGAAGGGTTTGAGGACTTCGTCCTGCAGGATAGCCACGTCGAGATTTTTCTCGGGCCGGTTACTGCGCAGCTTGAATTTGTCTGCAGAGAACGCGAGACTGGTCTTGTCGGTTATGAGGCATATTTCGCCGGACTTGGAGGGGGTGGTCGTGCCTTTGCGGACAGGACCGAAGTTCTTCTCTATGAAGAGGATGAGATCTTCCACTTTCTTTCCGTTGAAATCGAGCATAAGTCTGTTATAGGGGAGGATTTTCATCTGTGATGCGGGGAATGCGACTGCCAGGAATAGATTGTGCCCTCCTTCCTTTCTTCCGTTTTTGTTTATTTCGTCGGCCACTCTGGCGGCTGAGGCTGCCCTGTGGTGTCCATCGGCTATGTAGAAGGAGTCTATTAGTCCGAAGAGTTCCTCCAATTCGGTGTTTTTCGCTCTCCAGAGGCTGTTCTTCACCCCGTTTTCGGCGGTGAAGTCTATGAATGGCTTTTCCCTGGCCACTGTCATGGCTACAATCTCGTCTATGCGCTTGTCGTCCTTGTATGTGAGGAGGACCGGGCCTGAATGTGATCTGGTGGTCATTATGTGGCGGGTGCGGTCGTCCTCCTTGTCCTTGCGCGTCTTCTCGTGCTTTTTTATCCTGTCGGCCCTGTAGTCGTCGGTGGAGGCGAGCGCGGCTATTCCGAACTGGACGTGATCGCCCATCTGGAGCCTGTAGACGTAGTGGCATGGGGCATTGTCCGGAATATACGGGGTATTTCTTTTTATTTCCCTGAAATTGGCGAGAGCTTTGGTGTAAACCTCGTCCGAGTATGGGTTTATGGAATCTGGCAGTTCGAGTTCCGGCCTTGCTATTCTCACGAATGAGTTGGGGTTCCTGGCCGCTATGTCTCTGCAGTCCTGCAGGGAGAGGACGTCGTAGGGTGGCGCCGATACTTTTTCCGGGGAGTTCTGCGGGATCAGAGCCTTGAAAGGGAGGAACTTAGGCATTGTTGAAATTCCTTGTTGTTATTGAAAATACATCTTCTATTCTTGTTTCCTGAAGGGAACCGATGCCTGTGTTAAGCAGCATCAGCGGGACTGGATTGCGGGTATGTGTTCTGATGCTCATGTCCTCGGCGTTTCCATGGTCGCTCGTGAGGATGAGCGAGGTGGAGGAGCCTATGCCCTTGGCAATTTCAACGACCATTCTGCCGAGATCGCTGAAATGCCTCTTGAGCGCCTTCATGTCCATCTTGTGTCCGTCTCTGTCGGTCAAGAAATATTCAAAGAGGGTGAAATCATGTGATTCTGAGATTGAAAGCAGGTTCTGAGCCGCCTTTTCGGGGCTTATCGCAGGGACTTTGCCGTATTTCGAACTTGCTGTCTCGTTTGTTATGTCGTGATAGACGGCCTTTCCTGAGAGAAGGCATTCGAGTCCCCTGACCCACCCGATGGCGGATTCGACCATCACGGTGGTGACGGATCTGAGGCTCATGTTCCGGAGCTCGTCCAGGTTGTATT
The DNA here is from genome assembly GCA_020721745.1 of Lentisphaera sp. Lineage (GTDB taxonomy): Bacteria > Verrucomicrobiota > Lentisphaeria > Victivallales > GWF2-50-93 > DYMC01. The sequence continues at coordinate 1,872 of DYMC01000005.1, forward strand.
TCAGGTAGGCGTTGGCGAATGCGACCGAGAAGCCTTTTTCAAGGAGGTACTTGAAGATGTTGTTCTGGAGTATTATTTCTCTCATTCGTGGACCAGGGAAGCCCGGGAGATGGCTGCCGATTGAGGCCGCGGTTTTGACACCGGTGAAGAGGCTGGTCTGCCCGGTGGCGCTTTGGGGGAGGCCTTGAACTCCCATGTCGGTACGGCATCTGCTGGAATTCTCGTCGAGGAGGCGGCAGAAATCCGTGGACATGTCGTCGAAGAATGACTTTTTCCATCCGGATGACGGCATTCCCAGCCCATCCACCATTATGAATATGGTTCTCTTGGCGGTCATTTATAGTCTTTTTGAATGTAGGGCGGCCTACTTGTTCCTCACTGGCATCATTATGTAGAGGAATCCCTCGTCCCCTATCAGAGATATGGGGCTGAAACCGTCGTTCATCTGGAAGACGAATTTATCCATGGTCATCGTCTTCAGAGGATCGGAGAGGCTGTTTGGATTGAGGAGGAGTGTGAAATCGGCTCCAGTGTAGTTGACGGGGAGTGTTTCCCTGCCTTCACCGACTTCGGCGCTGTTGGCTGTCAATGTCACCTTTCCGTTGGTGAAGGCAACTGTTACTATCGGATTTGATTCGGATATGACATTCATGATTCTTCTGAGGGAGGAATGGAAGTCCTCCTTCTTCATTTCGACTTTTTTGGTGAAGGATGTCGGTATGACCTGTCTGTAGTTGGGAAAGCTTCCTTCCATGATTTTGGACGACAGGGTCGTGTTTCCGAGGTTGAACTTGATCATCTTCTCCCCGATTTCAATCTCGGCGTTTCCATCCTTCTGGATTATTCTCTGGACCTCGTTGGCGACTCTTGAATGGAAGACCACGTCGCCTTCGACCCCTTCGAATTTGTCAATGGGCTTTTCTATGAGCGCGAGCCTTTTCCCGTCAGTTGCGACGGTCACGAGCATGTTGGCCTTCAGGCTAAGGAGGACACCGTTCAGTATTTTCCTCGATTCGTCGGTGCTGGATGCGTAGGAGACCAGACTGAAGTTTCTCTGAAGGTCGGTCTGGGGTATTTGAATCTTCCTTATCGTGGTTATAGTGGAGGGGACTGGAAATTCATCCGGAGATATTCCAAGGAGCTTGTAGGATGATTCTCCGGCCTCTATCCTTAGGTTGAAGGAGTCGTCTGTCTCCATTGCCACCTTCTCGCCGATGAAGTCCTTCACGAAGAGGAGGAGTTTCTTGGCGGGGACGGTTGTCGAACCAGCCTTTTCGACGGTCGCCGGTATTTTTGTCGTTATCCTGACATCGAGGTCGGTGGTTTCCATGGTCAGGGAATCGGATTCAGCTTTCATCATGACGTTGTTCAGGACTGGAAGGGTGGTTCTGGATCCTATTATGGTGGTGAGCTTCTGGATTGCCTCCGAGAGGATGTTTTTCTGGACGGAAAGTTTCATTTCCTTCTCCTTGATAATATCTTATATTCAATCTAATATATATGAAACTATCATTATTATATCCTGTCAACAGTGTTAATAAAGTCGGATTGCGAATAAAAAGCGAGAAAAAAATCCCGTTGAAAAGCTGTTGCTATCTTTTTTCGTTTTCAACATTAAGTTATGGCGAATCCTTTTTTTTGACGGTAAGATAGTTTTTCCCGACAGTTTTTCAACAGGGGGTGTCAATGGATTACGTAAAAAGGCTTGTTTCAGGGGATGGGGCTTTGTCCGGCATATCGAAGGATATAGAGGCTTTTGCCGGGATCATGGAGAAGGCGGCGAGGAATGGCGGGACTATATTCACATGCGGGAACGGAGGCAGCGCGTCGGATGCGGACCATATATCAGGTGAGTTGCTCAAGTCGTTCATAATCAAGAGGAAGGTATCTAGTTCGACGTTGAGGAGGCTTGTTGAGCTTCATGGGGAAGCTGGTGTCGGGCTTGCTGGAAATCTGGAGGAGGGGATAAGGTCTGTTCCTTTTGGCGCCTTCCAGGCATTTCTTTCGGCGTATGGGAACGATGTCGAGTGGAAGATGGCATACGCCCAGTTGCTCTATGTTATGGGGAGGGAAGGGGATGTTCTCGTCGGAATATCCTGTTCCGGGAACGCCGAGAACGTGTCCAATGCGTTCAAGGTTGCGAAGCTGAAGGGGGTAACGACCGTTCTTCTCACCGGGAGGGGGGGTGGCAGGTGCATCAAGGATGCCGATCTTGCAGTGATGGTGCCGGAGAAGGACACCTACAGGATACAGGAATACCATTCTCGGATATACCATGCGGTATGTGCAGAGGTGGAGAGGAGGATTTTCGGGGGGAAGGCCTGATGTCGGTTCCGAATCACATAGCCATGATAATGGATGGGAACAGGAGGTGGGCCGAGCAGCATGGGCTTCCTGTGGAGAAGGGCCATCATGCCGGGGCCGAGACGGTGAGGAGGGTGGTTGACTATTGCCAGAAGCATGGTGTCAGGAATCTCACGCTCTACGCATTCAGCACCGAGAACTGGAAAAGGCCTGTGCTCGAGGTGAAAGGACTGATGGAACTTCTATCCTCGTTTCTGGGCAGATACATTGATGAGATGTACGAGAATGGGGTGCGTCTTCACGCAATTGGCAGATTGGATAAGCTTCCTATGGTACAAAGGAGTTTTTTGCTGGATGCGATCAAGAGGACAAGGGGCAACAAGGATTTCAATTTGGTTCTGGCCATAAGTTACGGGGGAAGGGGGGAGATAGCCGACGCGGCTGCGAAAATCGCAAAGGAGGTCGCCGCCGGCAGGATGGATGTGTCGGAGATAGACGAGGCCCTGTTCCGGAAATTTCTCTATGCGCCGGAGATACCCGATCCCGATCTTCTGATAAGAACCAGCGGGGAGATGAGGATAAGCAATTTCCTCCTGTGGCAGATATCGTATTCCGAGATATACTTCACGAATGTTCTCTGGCCGGATTTTTCGGAGGGCGATCTTATTAAGGCTCTCGATGAATTTTCACGCCGAAGCAGGCGTTTTGGAGGGAGATGAACTCGTTCATCAGAAGGACTGCAAGCTCGTTGCTGCTGACAGGAGTATTCCTCTGGATATTGCTTTCCGGAGGAGAGGCCGCCTGGATGGTTCTGACGGCGGTTTCCGCCGCTGCAGCCTATCTGATGGTTCTTGAATTCCAGTCTTTTTTTCCGTCCATGGCCAGTCTCTCTGGCTTTCAATGCAGAATTGCCCGGGTGCTTGCCTCTTCGGCCGCGCTGGGGATATCATACGGGCTTGGACGGGGAATTTCCTTTGTAGAGATATTTCCCCGGATATGCATTGTTATTCTGGTGGTCCTTTCTATCCAGATGATATTCATAAGGAAGGACATAGATACGCTACATGGGTTTATTCTATCGAATCTTGCCATATTTATATTCGTTCTTCCTGCGCTGCATCTTCTTCCCCTATGCTTTGCTGATCGCAGCACCGGGCTGCGGACGGCCGCGTTTTTGATATTCGTGACGAAATCGGGGGACATAGGAGCCTATTTGTTCGGGACTTTGACGGCGAAGCTGATGAGAGGGGGGAACCACAAGATGATCCCGGGGGTGAGTCCAAAGAAATCCTGGGAGGGATTCTTTGCAGGATTGTTTTTTGCTGTTGGAACCGCATTTCTGTGCCGTGATTTTCTGGGGGGATTCGGGAATATTGGGATTGGGATGCTGGGGTTGCTCTTGTATTTCGGTGGAGTTGCCGGGGACCTCATGGAGTCCTCGCTGAAGAGGTCTGCATCGGTGAAGGATTCCGGTTCGGTCCTGCCCGGGATAGGAGGTATTCTTGATCTGTCCGACAGTCTTGTTTTGAATACGCCTTTGTTCTATTATTTAATAAACATGGAGGGGTTTGCCGCATGAAGAGGAATATCATGGTATTGTTCGGGTTTTTCTGGGGGATTGTCCTGCTTGGAGGCGGACAGGACATGTTCAAGGTGGTTCCGGACGGGTCCGATTATGCCGTGGAACTTGTTCCAGAAAAAATGATGAAGGTGAAGAAAATATCGGAGATGGCGGCCCGCAATCCCGGATATGCGGCGTTCAAGGCGGTCTTTTCCGCGAAGGGGCTCGATTTTGAGAAGAGCGTCGGGAAGGCGATGATAGCCGGGGGCTATCACAAGAGCGCTTCGATGATTTTCGGCACCACGTTGAAGGAGAAGGACTTTCTCTCTTTGATAGAGTCGAGGAAGCCCGAGACCTTCAACATATCGGGGAAAAAGGTCTTCAAGTATTTCGAGAAAAACAAGCCCGTTTTCTCGTCTTATTTGAAGGACGGTCTGCTGATGGTGAGCGAAAATGCTTCATTGATAACGGGATACAAGCCTCTCGACTTTGGCAAGATGGCAAGGGGGAATTTTCCCTTCTCCGAGGGGGAGGATATAATGCTCCGAGGATATCTGAGGGATATACCAAAGGCAATTGGAGGAAATAAAAAAGGGAAGAATAACCCCATGTCGCTGATGGGTGGAGATAGAACGAAGGAATGCTATTTCGAGGCGCGGTCCGCAGATGGAGTGAACGTGGATGCCGTGGCGTATTTTCTTTCGGATGCAAAGAACGAGAAATTGCTTCAGTTTCAGGTGAACGCCCTTTTTCTGATGCTGGTCGCGAAGATATCGGGCGGGAATCAGGCTTTGGCGAACCAGATCACGGACAGCTTCAAAATCTCGTCGGATGGTGCTGGACTTGTGAAGGCTTCATTCAGGCTGAACACGTCGCTTGTGGACATTGACGGGGGAAAGAAATCCATGGACGAGCTTGAAGAGGACGTATTTGATCCGTTTTCCGAGTGAAAAGCGGATTGCGTATCACTTTTTCTTCTGCTCTATTTTCTGTTGCTCCATCTCGAATTTTGCGAGGCATTCGGGACAGACTCCATGTGATACACCTGTTCTTTTGGACTGGGAGACCTGCCAGCTCGAAAGCTTGTATATCTTCTTGCACCAGGAGCAGACCACCGGAATGAGCTTCTTCTCCGGAAACTCCATCCTCGGTATCTTCTGGGTCGAATCCTGATCGTCGTGTTCGCCGCTCATTTTTTCCTGAATATTATACGAGCCTTGCTCATGTCGTATGGCGACATCTCCATCAGCACCGTGTCACCGGGGAGAATGCGTATGAAATTGAGACGCATCTTTCCGCTGATGTGGGCGAGAACACTGTGTCCCGTAGGAAGTTCCACGCGGAACATCGTGTTTGGGAGAAGCTCCTTCACGATGCCCTCCACGCTGATTACATCATCCTTGGCCAAGTGAGAACCTCCGGTTTGTCGTCCTTTACAAGGACCATATGTTCAAAATGGGCGGATAACTTACCATCTGAAGTGCGAACTGTCCAATTGTCCTTGTCGGTTTTCACCTTGTGAGTGCCGAGATTGAACATCGGTTCGATGGCCAGGACCATTCCGTTGCGGAGCACCGGGCCAGAACAGTTGGACGAGAAATTGGGTATCTCCGGTGGTTCGTGCAGGTGCGTTCCGATACCATGGCCGACATATTCGCGGACTATTCCCAGATTGGCCTCTTTTGCCACCCTTTCGACGGCTTCGCTGATATGCCGGACCCTGTTGCCGGCCCTGGCCGCCTCCACACCCTTCATAAGCGCCTTGTGCGTCTTTTCCAGGAGGAAGCGGGTCTGTTTCGGGATCGGGGCGGAGCCGGCCACGAAGCTTGTCGCCGTGTCGCCGACGTATCCGCCGATGTCCACACCCATGTCCAGGCTGACGAGGTCGCCTTCGGCGATGATTTTATTCTTGGACGCCACCCCGTGGACCACCTCGTCGTTGATGGAGATGCATATGAATCCGGGGAAGTTCTTGTATCCGTAGAAGGCGCTGATGCCGCCGGACTGCATTATGAGCTGGTGGGCCATTTCATCAATGTCGTAGGTGCTCATTCCGGGCTGGACCATCTTGCGCAGCCTTTCGCGGACAACCGCCGTCGCGTTTGCCGCCTTGCGAATTTCGCAGATCTCCTCTTCGGAGTGGACTATGTATTCTTCTCCCATTATGCCTTCACTTGAGCAGCGCCAGCAGCGCCGGATACGACTTGTCCTTGCTCATGGACGCGTCGAGCTGGGAAAGCATCCCTTTGCTCCTGTAATACGGAATGAGGGGTGCGGTTTGTTCGTTGTAGAGCTTGAGTCGGTTTTTTGCTGTTTCAAGGGAGTCGTCCGGGCGCTGGTAGAGTTCGCCGCCGCATCTGTCGCAGACTCCTTCCTTCGCCGGAGGGCTGTATATCCTGTTGAAGTTGCTGCCGCATTTTTTGCATGTGAGCCTTGCGGTGAGCCTGCTGATGAGAAGCTCCTCCCCGGCGTGGAAATAGACAACTGCATCAATTTTTTTTGCGATTTTCGCGAGCGCCTTGTCGAGGAGTTCCGCCTGCGGGATGGTGCGGGGGAATCCATCGAGGGCGAATCCGGGTTTGCAGTCGGGCTGGGTAAGTCTTGAAGCGACCATTTCCGCGACGATTTCGTCTGGGACGAGTCCGCCGGTTGTTACGTAGTGCTTCGCCTTTTTTCCGAGTTCGGAACCTTTGGCGATTTCAGCCCGGAGAATGTCTCCGGTGGAGATGTGCGCGAGTTTCTCTTTTTCGCAGAGTATCTGTGCGAGGGTTCCCTTTCCGGCTCCAGGCGCGCCGAGGAATATGAGATTTTTCTTGGTGATCATTGCCATCTCCTTCTTTCGTCGGGTTGTTGTTTGAAAGACGCAGAATCTAGCCTCTAAAAGAAGGAATTCAACCTGAAATGGAGTTTGAAATTGCCGCCGGAGGCAATATTGTGTGGGTCGGACAAGCGTGTAGATGTTGTTAAAGTGGAACAAAAAAGAGCGGAGGAGAGTATGAAGGACAGGGCGATGAGATGGTTGAAGGCCGTGGCCGTGGTCGGGATGGTGGTGGTTGCGGGAGGCTGTGCGTCGGCGATTCCGCAAGGGGCTTTTTTCACTGACGTGAAGCTGCCTGTTTCGTCGGCGGACGGGGAGATTCTCCACACCCGCAGCGGAGTGGCCGAGGCGAAGTCATATCTCGGGCTTGTAGCGGCCGGAGATGCGAGCATAGACCAGGCGCTGAGAAACGGCGGGATAAAGAAGATAAAGTATGTGGACTATTCGGCCAACAACATCCTGGGGATAATCGGCACATACAGGACAACCGTCTACGGCGACTGATAGATGGCTGAAGAAAAGGCAGGCAGGTTCCATGGCTACATTGCCATGGGCAACATTCTCTGCGGGCTGGTATCGAGGGATAGTTCCGGGGCCATATCCGAGCTGGCCGGAGTCGTGGCCCGCAACACGGCCGGGCTGGACCGCGGGGAGGTGGAGAGGCTTGTGCTGGAGAGGGAAAGGCTTTTCCCTACGGTGGTGGCTCCCGGGCTGGCCGTTCCCCACGCCAGGATGGAGGGACTGTCCGGTCCTCTTGTGGCCGTGGGCACTTCGGAGCGGGGGGTTGACTTCAAGACCGGCGGCGGGCCGGTCAATGTGGTTATACTCGTGCTCACCCCGAAGGAATCCCCCTCGCTGCACCTCCAGATATTGTCGGCTCTGGCGAAGGATTTCACGTCTCCCGATCTTCTGAAGAGACTAAGGGATGCGAAGACCCAGCAGGAGGTGGCCGATGCGTTCGGGGAGGGAAGTTCCCAGAGGATTCCGGACTATCTGCTTGCGCGGGATATCATGAGGAAGGACGACCTGGTGGTGCTTTCCGAGTCAGACACCCTTAGAGACGCCATCGAGATATTTGCCACGAAGGGGATATGCGACATACCGATAGTGGACGAGGACAAGGATATCCGCGGGGTGCTCTCGATGGAGGATGTGCTCAGGCTGAGCCTTCCCGAGCACCTTCTCTGGATGGACGATCTGTCGCCGATACTCGGGTTCCAGCCGTTTGCCGAGCTTCTCCGCAACGAGAGGGAGACCAAGCTGGCGGATGTTATGCGCGAGGACTATGTCTCTGTGGACGCCGGTGTTCCGGCTATACAGGTTGCGAAGATTTTCATCGTGAAGAGCGCGAGGCTGATACTGGTGACAGAGAATGGCAAGTTCGCCGGGACCGTCCGCATCAGGGAATTCATAAGGAAATTCTTCTGGGAGTAGAAGATGCATGGAGAGGAAACTTCGTCGGAAACAAGCACGCCCGTGCTGGTGAAGAGACTTCTGCTTTTGGTCGGGATAAGCCTGGCCGTTTTGGTGGTGGGGCGCGGCACGGTTTTCGACATCAAGCAGGCGGTGTCATGCGCCGTGTTTCTTGCCATAATTCTAGGAACGCTCTTCTTCTGGACATTTCGCCTCGCGATAGCTTTCATAGGCCTTGCGGTGCTGATACTGACCAATTCTCTGAACATACCCGCCTTTGTGGAGGCAGCGGCGCTTCCGGTGATACTCTTCCTGGTGGGGATGATGATTGTGGTCGGGGCGCTCAGGGATCTTGGCTTTTTCACGTGGGTTGTCCAGTTGATAGTCTCCATGCCCCGGTTGTCGGCGAGGAAGTTCATCGCGACCACGGCGGTGGTGTCCGCCCTTCTGGCGTGCGCGGTGGACGAGGTCACCTCGATAATATTCATATCCACGCTGATATTCCAGGTCTGCGAGAGGTTGAAGCTCAATCCATCCCCCTACATAATAATATGTGTTCTTTGCACCAATGTTGGCAGCGCCGGGACGATGATGGGCAATCCGGTCGGCATATTTATCGGAACGAGGGCCGGACTCACCTTCGAGGATTTCATGATATGGGCTTTTCCCCTGATGCTGACCTGCCTCCTTGTATGCGTGGCGGCGACGATACTGTATTACAGGCGGGAATTGAACGAGTTCGACGAGAGGCTCAAGGAGAGAATGTCGAAGGACTTGAGCCTGGTTCCGAAAATAGATGTTCCATACAAGCAGGGGCTGGTGGTGCTTGTGGCAACGGTGTTGTTCATAGCGTCCCATCATCAGCTCGAGAAGATGTTCAACCTCGAAAAGAACAGCATCCTTTTGATAGCCCCGCTGATATGTTCCGGGCTGATAATGCTCTACAGGCGGGACAGGGCCAGGCATTACGTGGAGAGGGAGGTGGATTGGTGGACTCTTCTTTTCTTCATGCTTCTCTTCGCCATAGCCGGGACGCTGGAGCACACCCATGTGACCACCTTGATGGCGGAGAAGTTTGCGGGGACGTGCGGGACCGACCTCTTCACTCTGATCCCCCTGACCATGGTGGTGTCGGCATTTGGGTCCGCGTTCATAGACAACGTGATATTCGTGGCCGCCTTCTGTCCGGTCATAGAGGAGCTTTCCAGGTCCGTCAACGCATTTCCTCTTTGGTGGGCGCTGCTCTTCGGGGCTTGTTTTGGCGGGAACATTACCATGATAGGCAGCACGGCCAACATAGTGGCGCTTGGAATGCTGGAAAAAAGGTCCAAGGTTCACATGAGATTCTTCGATTGGCTCAAGATAGGTGCGCTGTCCGCGGGGCTGAGTCTTGTCGTGGTCTGGCTTGCCCTGACAGGTCTGAGAGGTTTCATGCCGGACAGGGGGGTCCATCCCAATGCTCCGGCAGCGGAATCATCTTCTCGTTGAGGAATATCCGAATGGGGAAAAGAAAGAAGAATCCAATAATTGCCCGGATTGAATATGTTTCAGCTCTTGCGGCTGAAAGAATATTCCTTTCCGCTCCGGAGAAATTGGCCTACTTCATCGCGGGGACCATCGCGGACATTTTTTTCTTTTTGGATTTCAAACACAGCCGCAGGGCGGTCCAGCACATCATGCATACCGGGTTCGCGGCGAATTTTGCGGATGCAAGAAGTCTCGCAAGGAAAAATTTCAGGCACATGGCGGCAATGATGGTGGATGTCGTCCGCTTCAAGACGGTTTTGGACAGCAGGGAGAAGATAGTCCGGAACATCGGGCTTTCGGGGTCGCGGGAGGCGATGGATCTTTTTATGAAGGAGGGTGCAAGGCAGGCCATAGTTGTGACTGCGCATTACGGCAACTGGGAGGTGGCCGGAATCGGATACTGCTGTCTGAGCGGGAGGAATCTTCTGACCATAATGAGGCAGTTTGACAATCCCCTCCTGGAGAAGATTGTTGTGGAAAAAAGGCTCGGCCATGGCCACAGTCTCGTCTCGAAGTCGGGATCCCTGAAGGCCATGCTCAGGGCGGTCAAGGAAGGCAGCTCGCTGTGCTTCATCGCCGACCAGCACGCCGGGCGAAAAGAAGGCGTGGAGATTGATTTCTTCGGGCATCCGGCGCGGGCGCACAAGTCTCCGGCCCTGCTCCATATGAAAACCGGTCTGCCGATATTTGTAGCTGTCTGCGAAAGGAAGGGGCCGCTGGAGTATGAGATAAAACTAAAGGATCCCATCGTGTTCGAGGAAGGGCGGAGGATGGAGGACATAGTCCGCCTTTACAGCAGGCATTTGGAGGAGCTGATATCTGAGAGTCCCGAGCAGTGGTGCTGGTCGCACAGGAGATGGCTGGACATCAACAGGAGGAGCAGGGGGTCCAAGGCTTGAAGACGGGCGACTCCGCGCTATATTGTTCCCCGTTCGTGCCCTGCCCTGCAAATATCTAGGAGCCAGGAGTCGTCGAGATGGAATACGTGATAGAGGCTGAGAATCTCAGCAAGACTTATGGAAGTTTCTTCTGGAAGCAGAAGAAGCCGGCGCTCAATAAGCTAAATCTCCAGATTCCCAGCGGCATCATATACGGCTTTCTTGGTCCCAACGGGGCCGGGAAGACAACCACCATCAAGCTGATGATGGATCTCATCAGGCCGAAAGAAGGCAAGATCCTTGTTTTTGGGATGGAGCCCTCCGAGGCGGAAGTGAAGAAGCAGGTCGGTTTTCTTCCCGACTACCCGGCGTTCAGCAGCTATCTCACGGCAAACGAGTTTCTTGGAATCTGCGCCAAACTATCCCAGATACCTGCCCTTGAGAGGGCATCCAGAATAGAGGAAGTCCTGGATACGGTGAAGATGACCAAGCATGCCGGCTCCAAGCTGGGAGGCTTTTCGAGGGGCATGCTGCAGAGAATCGGCATAGCCCAGGCCATTATCAACAGGCCAAAACTTCTCGTTCTGGACGAGCCGCTGACCGGACTGGATCCCCATGGAAGACAGGAACTCATGGAGATCATTTCAGATCAAAAGAGAAAGGGGACCAACGTTTTCTTCTCCAGCCACATCCTCTACGACGTGGAGAAGATATGCGACCACGTCGGGATACTGAACGAAGGAGAGCTTCTCTGCTCGGGTCCAATCGAATCCCTGCTTTCCGAAACAGGGTCGAGGGTCCACGTGAAACATGGAGAGAACGAGGTGGCGAAGCTGCTTATGGAGGACGCGACGGGCAGCATAAAGCTTCCAGACGGGAGCTGGGATTTTGTTTTTCCCGCGAAATCAGAGATAAAAGGCAAGATAGATGAGATGCAGTTGCGGCATCCAGGCTCTTTCACAATGACCCCTTCCCGCGAAAAACTTGAAGATTTCTTCTTCAGAAAGATTGAAAATTCAAGGAAGATCATGTAGATTCACCGGATAAGTTTCATGGCCTTCTTTAATATAATAACAAATAAAAGGTAACGGGAGGAAAAAATGAGTGAAGTAATGGCGATAGCCAGCAGCACCTGGCGGCGCGTCCTCAGGATGAAGGCAGTGTATTTCCTGATACTCTGCACGCTGATCCTGATAGCCTGCGCCTACAACTACGATGTCCTGTCTATTGGAAGGCACAAGGAACTGATGATGAACGTGTCGCTGTTCCTCAACACCGTGGCGGCCGTGATAGTGGCGGTATCACTTACGTTCGAGATGCCGAAGGACATCAAGAGCGGGGTGGCATCCACGCTTTTGTCCAAGCCGCTTGGAAGAACGCAGTATTTGATAGGGAAGCTTGTCGGCACGGTGATAACCGGAGTGGTCGTCTGCGGGCTGATCACAGCCGGCTTTGTCTTCGTGTTCAACACGTTCTTCGACAAGACCCCGTTCTCGATGATACAGGGCCATTTGATGATAATAGCCTCTCTGCTTCCGATGTGCGCGGTCGCACTGCTTTTCTCGGTGCTCCTGCCCGAGTCAATCGCCGCGATTGTCACAGCCATAGCCATAGGCCTGTCGTTCTCGGCCACGAAGCTTTCTCACGTGAAGTTCGTGTATGGCGGGATAATCCCGGACCTCAACCTTTTCGACATGAGAGGCGAGGCCGTCTGGGGTGCCGGCATCAGCTGGGTCTACATGGCGATAGCCGTGGCGTGGGGGATAGTGTTCTGCGTCTTCGCCTCTTCGGTGGCGAGCCTGGTTTTTGGCCACAAGGATCTCAAATAAGGAGGAACAGAGATGAAGAAAAGGACTTTGATAATACACATTGTAGTGATTGCCGCAAGCATATTCCTCGGCGGAAGGCTGGCGTCGTCGCTGGTCAGCAAGCAGGGAAAGATATGCGTTTCCAAGCCGATGGAGAGCAAGAAGAACCTCTTCGGGGTCAACCGCTTCGCGGCTGATGTCCAGTGGATGCTCTTCGTGAACTATTGCGGGACAATAAACAGCGTGAACGCCGAGAACGCCCCGATCATATACGACAAGGTGAAGAGCATCATAAGCAACAATCCCGACTTCGAACAGGCCTATGAAGTAGGCAGTCTGATGTTGTCGGTGGAAAGCCCCGAAAAGGCCGTGGAGATTCTTCAGATAGCCTGCGAAAACCCAAGGCTCAAGGAGAACTGGAAGCTTCCGTTCCTCGCCGGCTTCATCGTGTCGCACCACATGAAGAACAAGGACTTCACCAGGGCGGAAAGTTTCTTCCAGAAGGCCGTATCTAGATGCTCTCCGCCGGAACCTCACGTGGTTTCAGCCCTCATGCGTGCAAAGGCGCAAAAGCTTCTCGCAAGGAAAAACTGGAAGGGCATTCCGGTCACGAGCGACAAGCAGGCGCTCCTCTGCACATTGATAGATGTCCATATGGCGAACATCAGGAGCCAGGACTTCAACTCCCCGTCATACAACTCCCCATACTCCTCGATAATGTCTTTCGGCAAGGTTTCCCTGCCCGAGAAGATACTGTCAACGGCGCAGTCCCTCAAGGCGGAGGAGAAGGACAACCCCAACGTCCTGCCGACCATCGAGAAGATGAAGGCCGAGCTGTTCGCAGGAGCGCACATATGTGAAAACTGCCTTACTCCTTACGGTCCGGGAGACAAGTATTGTTCGGCATGCGGCAGCAAGGTTCAGCCCTACGGGCTCTGCCCCAAGTGCGGAGCGGTGAAAAAAGGTGCGTTCTGCAGTGAATGCGGAGCAAGGTAAAACAGCGAAAAATGACCACAAAAGGGCTTTCGGCATTCTGGCCGGAGCCCTTTTGATTTTATTCGCGTCGGAAGCCGTCCTCCGCGAAGCCTCTGTGGCCTCCCTCAAGAGCAAGGAGAAGGATCTGGACAGTATCCTGTCCTCTGTCCCCGCGTTCCTGCGTGGGCGCATAAAGTCCAGGATAGAGATGATGGAGCTCAAAGACGCGATTGCGAGAGCTAGGGACGACCGCGAGAGGATAATGGCGCTTTCCGCACTGGCCGCATATGTGAAGGAAGATGGGGAGAAGTCCCGTATCTATTCGGAAATTCTGAAGATGCCGAGATGGCCGGAATCTTATCAGGCGATGGTCTATTTTCTCGAAAAAGACGGTTCGCCAGACAGGATATCCATGGTGCAATACCACCAGTTCATAAAGGAGAGCCCGCGGTTCACCCGCCATTCGCTGTGGTCCATGGGCTTTCAGGAAATGAAGAACAAGAAGAAATCCGGGGAGGTTTTGTTGGAATTCCTTGTCCCTCTGCTTTCCGAGACCCCGGAGTTCTACGACTACTGGCAGCTTTACAAGACGATATATGATCTTGCGGCAAAGTTCGACGACAAGGACAAGGCGAAGAGGGCCGACGAGCTCGCCACAATATGCGAGGATCTTCCGACCATATTCGAGCAGATGGAGAAGGCGGAGAAGGAAAAGGCGGTGACCAGATGAAGAAGACATTGGCAGTCGCGGAATTCACCGTGAGAAAGATAGAGGAGCCCGCCTTCCTCATACTTCTCGCGTTCGGATTGGCCTGCGGATATGTGGTATCCGAAATGGAGCCGTTCACCCTCGGGAAGGAATATCTTCAGATAGGCGTGTTCGGCGGGGGGGGCGAGGCTCTTCCTCTCCTTGGCGGCTTCGTGGCGCTGATAACCATCACGCTTCTCCTCTCCGGGTTCTATGGAGCAACCGACATTCCCCGCGAGATTGAATCCGGGACGATTATGATCATCCTCGGGAAGCCAGTGTCCAGAACAGAATACATGCTGGGCAAATATCTCGGGGTGGTATGCATCTCCCTGCTTTTCTATTTCGTGTCGTCGTTGTCCCTTATGGCCGGCCATCTGATCAAGACCGGAAAGATTTTCCCGCTCGAACTCCTCCTCCGCCAGATGATACTCATACTCGTGATATTCCCGTTCACCGCCATCAACATGGCGTTCTCCTGCTTCCTGCACGATCTCAGCGCGATGATAGTGGCATCCATCTACATCACATTCTCACTGGCCACCGGGCTGATCCCCATAGCCGTCAATCTCATCCCGAAAAGCGCATGGATTGATGTCTGGCTCTATCTGCTCTACTACATGTTCCCGAACTTCTTCTTCTTCCTCCTGCCAGTCCGGATACCGGGGCTGGTATTCGTCTCAATGATACTGTATGCCGCCGGAATCTCTTTCTGCTTCATCTTCATAGGCTCTCTCGGGATAGAGAGCAAGGACATGAACTAGATTTTCCCGGCGTAAAATCCGCGTCGGATGCGAATCCAAGCCCCGCAATATTAATATTCTTCGCACTTTCGTCTAACACCACCCTAACAATGGCGTGGCAATGTTAGCCCCCGTCAATAAAAGCAAAAAGGCGAATTGTCGTTAAAACAAAACAAGGAGAAGGCAAATGACACTGGGAAGAAAGTCTGTCGCGCTTCTCGCTGGTCTCGCTATAGCGGGATTTGTGGCGGGAGCCGGCGCGCAGGAGAAACGCACCTTGAAGGTGGTCGAGGACAGGGGCCAGAAAAAAATGGCCACGAAGGTCTACGAGCTGAAGAACGTGAAGGCCGTGGATGTAACGCCATTCGTGATCGGCGCCGTGCAGAGATTCTCCGCGGAATCCAGCGTGGAGAGGTTGAACTGCAAGCCCACGAAGCAGCAGTTCCTCGTGGTCAACACCGGGGCGGAGATGATACCCTACGTGGACGACCTAGTGGCTAAACTCGACAGGCCAGGGAAGCTCGACGAGAAGGGCTCGGTGATTGATGGTTCCGGCATCACGAACTACGCATACTATCCAAGATTCAGGATGGCGGCGGAATTCAAGGACATCGCCAAGACGACCGGAAGCGCGGACGGCATACACTTCATTGACACTGTGAACAACATGGTCTACTGGAAGGATTCCAAGTCCGACGGAGAAACCGTGCTGCAAAACCTCCAGTTCTTCGACAGGCCGGTCCCGCAGGTCGAGATGACGCTAAACGTCTACGAGATCAGCGACGACAACCTCAAGGAACTTGGGATTGACTACATAAGCTGGAAGAACGGCCCCGGCGCAAATATATTTGCGGGTGGCTTGGATATTCTCGACTTCAACAAATACGTAGATAGCGGTTCCTGGACGAATGCCCTGGATACTACCGCGGATTTTTCAAATAACTTTGGCGGATTTATGGTTGCGCCACAGATAGACGCGACCTTCCTCAGGATGCTGAACCAGAAGGGCAAGGCAAAGATAGCCACCTCCGGGGTGCTGTCCTTTGCGAACGACTTCACAAGCGATCCCGGGGCAAAGGCCTTCTCCAAGGCGAAATACAAGGTTAAGTTCACACCGAACTACCAGGACATCATGAAGGACAAGGATCAGAATGTGAGCGTTAAATCGGCCGGAGCCGAGTTCTACTTCTACCTCAGGAAGCCTACGGTGAACTTCAACGGATTCAAGATGGACAACAAGGTGGTCGCCGCCGAATTCGGCTGGGAACTACAGGTGAGCGACACGGTTGAAAAAACCAACACTGGCGCAGATGTGAGGGATGTCAACTACTTCACCGGCTGGACCACGATGGATGTCGGCGGAGAAAGACTCCTGGCGTCATACGCCAAGCAGCAGATATCCGAACAGAACAACGGAATTCCGGTGCTCTGCGAGATACCTGTCCTCAAGTATCTCTTCGGCTCGACGGTCGAATCCAAGTCCCACAAGAGGGTCTTCGTCACCGTCGCGACCAAACCGCTCGACCCCAAGATGGATCTTTCCCAGTGGGCCGGGGATATCGTCAACGTCAGCAATACTGTCATGGCCGAAGACAACAACTAACAAACATAAAACATAACATAGGAGCCTACGCGAGATGAAAAGAGGCATAATAGCAAACATGATGCTGGGGGGATCGCTCTTCGGAGCATTCCTGGCGACGGGTCTTGACAAGAACCACAATCCCACGCCCTACGCGCTCCCGAGCCAGATGGAGACACATCTGAGGGTTGACGTGAAGGACGACACCAAGGAACTGCACATAATACAGGACGACAGCGATCCGGACATCATAACCAAGGCATACGTGCTCAAGCATGCGGACCCCTACGAGCTGCGCCCCTATTTCAGGAGCGCGACGGAGGCAGAAAGCATCAAGGGAGCAGGTGCCAAGGTCGAGTGCATCAAATACAACGACGGCACCGGGATACTCATCGTGTCCGCCGAAGACTATCGTTTCGGCAAGCAGGAGACGGGGATGGGCTTCGACGAGATGGTGCAGCTTCTCGACATGCCCAAGATAACGTCCTCCAGCGGTTCGACATCGCTGGTCTACTTCCCAAAATACCACGATGCCAGCTGGCTCGCCGACAAGCTGAAGCACGTCGGGATGAACAAGTCCCACGACTATGTGGAGCTTTCCGGGGGCAAGGACAAGGTCGTGGTTGACAAAGGCCTCAACGGGCTTCTCTTCTACGTGCCGCTCTATTCGGTCAAGAACATCAGCGAGATGCTGAAGACCTTCGACACGCCGGTTCCGGAAGTCAAGGTGAAATACACCGTATACGAGCTCGACCACGAGAATGACGGAACACTCGGAGTGGACTTCCAGGCCTGGAAGAACGGGCCAGGTTCAGACCTTTTCTCCGCGAGCTCGAAATTCACGGATGGCTGGGATGCCAGCAAAGGCATAGTGGGCAATGATCTTGTGAACAATACACATTCACAATTTTTCAAGTTCAGCCCGCGCTGGAACACTAAGTTCCTCGACTTTCTAACTGCCAAAGGCAAGGCAAATGTTATCACAAGCGGAGAACTTTCCGTCATGAATAACAAAGAGGGTAGAATCGAGGCGACAACACAGGTCACCGGATTTACCGATGGCGCGAAATTCGCAAACATCGAGACATTCGGATACTACCAGTTGACGGATTCCCGCGTATACAACGCATACGCCGGACCGCCGAATGATGTTAACAACGATGGTCGTTTTGCTGGACGCTACCGCCTTTCTGCAACAGATGAAAAGGGAAATCTGATCTCCATTTCAACAAGGAATGGAGCAGCAGTTCCAGATCCGATTGTCAACGACAACGATGTATATCGTGGAGATCTTACGATAACACGCGTATTCGACGGAAACCGCTATTACTACGGGATTATGATTGATGAGGGGAGCGCCATGGCCCAAGGTGTTCAACTTGTTCGTCAGAGAAGGTCCGGTAATAATGGCAATACACAGGAATTCGAGAATATTGGCTACAAGATAGAAGAACTCACTAGCGTAAAACTCGAGAAAAGCGAAGTAGCCGAAGCAACGCTACAAAATAATACTAGCGCTACAGTACTAGCAGACGATTATGTGTACCGCTACTCATGGGTAAGTGTCAGCCTTAGCTTCAACACAAGCCAGAGCGACACCATATTCCGCGATGTGGCTAGGAACACATCGGTTAACGGGTATGGGTTCCTGCTCTCGATGGTTCCGACGGTCTGCGACGAGACAACGGTGATTGACATGCACATGGTCAACACCAGTCTTGTTGGGTTCACAGATGTCGGTGCTCCCAGGACGAGCAGAAGCGAAGTCCAGAACAGGTTCATGGTCAGCAACAAGGGCGGAAGGCTCGTTGTCGGCGGCGTGGACAAGCAGACCGTGGTCCGGAGCGTGTCCAAGGTTCCTTACATAGGCGACATGCCGATACTCGGCTGGATATTCTCGAGTGAAGGCGAAGTGACGAAGAAGTCGCAGGTGGTCGCCGTTCTCGACTGCGAGACGATCATGCCCGACAGCTCCGTTCCGGAGGCCGTCAATTCGGCAGTGTCCGAAGTCAGGACGAAGCTTAGCGGGGCCGGAGAGGATAACTCCTACGGTTTCGACCAGCTCGGGCTCGACTCCGACAAGAAAGGATTCGACCCCCTGCCGTAACTGGTATTTGGAAAGGGGAGGCCCGGGCGGGCCTCCCCGAATTCCAAGGTTGGGAACATTAGTATTGTCCTAATTCTAACCTAACACAAATCTAATAAATCAAATCCAACTTAAAGCAAAACAAAATGGAGAAAATGACGATGAGGTTGAAAGGAATGATGTCGGCGGCGATCGGGGCAGTCTCGATCCTCGTTCTTTCGCAGGGTGCGCAGGCCGTCAATGGCGCTGGAGCATCCTTCCCGGCCCCCTGCTACCAGAAATGGATGGCGGAATATGCGAAACTCAAGAAAGAGAAGATAAACTACCAGTCGGTGGGCTCCGGGGCTGGAATCGCCCAGATCAGGGCCAAGACGGTCAATTTTGGAGCGTCCGACGAACCGTTGAAGGCGGATGTCCTGGACAAGGACGGCATGATACAGTTTCCGATGCTCATGGGAGGAATAGTGCCGATAGTGAACATCCCCGGAGTCAAGCCCGGCCAGATGAAGCTGACTTCCGATGTGCTTGCCGACATATTCCTTGGCAAGATCAAGAGCTGGTCGGACGCCAGGATAGCCGCCGTCAACGAAGGACTGGCCCTCCCGGACGAGGAAATCACGGTCGTCCACAGAGCCGATGGTTCCGGAACGACCTGGAACTTCACGAACTACCTTTCAAAGATATCCAAGGACTGGGAAGCCGGTCCGGGATGTGGAAAGACGGTGGCATGGCCGACCGGACTTGGCGGCGCCCAGAATGCTGGAGTGGCCCAGCTTGTTAAGAAGACGAAGTTCTCCATAGGCTACGTTGAATCGGCATATGCCTTCGAAAACAATCTCAGCTACACCCAGCTCCAGAATGCCGCCGGCAAGTTCGTCCAGCCGAACACCAAGAGCTTCCAGGCGGCCGCGGCGAACGCGGACTGGAAGAACGCCCCGGGGCTCTACATGGTTCTCACCAACCAGCCCGGCGATGAAAGCTGGCCGATAATGGCGGCGACTTACATCCTCATCTACAAGAACCAGCCCAATGCCGAGGATGCAAAGAAGATGCTTGCGTTTTTCGACTGGGCATACAGCAACGGCGGACCCATAGCCGAGAAGCTCAAATATGTGCCCATGCCCGAAAACGTGGCCAACATGGTCCGTGAAATCTGGAAGAATTCCGTCAAGTAGGAATAGGAAACGGCGGTAAATATTCACTGAACTCTTACAAACAGCGCTGGAGGAAGGCGCGTGTGTAGTATTGTTCCAAACATGGGCGCGGCTGGCAGCAGCCGCGCCCATTCATCGTGAAGAGGTGTCGTCAGCGGGAGAAAGAAACCCAGAGGCAATTTCAAAATTGCCTCGATTGAACGAGATATGAAGCTTGATTCGAAAAAATCTGCGAAAAATAGTAAAAACCCCGGTGACGAGGCGTTCAAAATCATATGCATGGTCTCGGCCTCGTTCATAATCCTAATGCTGATACTTCTCTTCATCGAACTCTTCCATCATTCAATGCCATCCATAAGGAAATTCGGGTTTGGCTTCCTGTGGTCCACGGGCTGGGACCCGGTGAGGCAGGACTTCGGGGCGTTCCCAAGCATATTCGGAACCGTCCTCACCACGGTGGTCGCCATGCTCATTGCCGTCCCGACAAGTTTCGTCATAGCCCTCTTCCTGGTCGAGCTCTCGCATCCGATCTTCGGCAAGGTGGTTGGAGAGGCGCTGGATCTTCTGGCCGCCATCCCGAGCATCATATACGGCATGTGGGGGCTCTTCGTGTTCGCACCGTTCATGCAGGACCATGTCCAGCCGTTCCTTTCAAAGAAGATACAGCCGTTCCTGGACTCCGCCGCCGCCTTCATCGGAAGGGCAACGGGCATTGAAATAGGCCTTCCGTTCTTCTCCGGCTCCGGAATGGGCATAGGGGTCATGACCGCCGGCCTCATATTGGCCCTCATGATACTGCCTTTCACGAGCGCCATCATCCGCGATGTGTTCAAGATGGTTCCGTCGGTGGTGAAGGAGTCGGCATACGGCGTGGGCTCGACCACCTGGGAGGTGACATACAATGTGACGCTCAGATATGGAATGCAAGGAATACTTGGAGGCATATTCCTCGGTCTCGGCAGGGCCATTGGCGAAACAATGGCCGTGACATTCGTGATAGGCAACGCGCAGAAGGTGTCAATGTCGCTGCTCGCCCCCGGCACAACCATCGCGTCCACCCTCGCGAGCCAGTTCTCCGAAGCGGTATCCCAGCCGCTATTCAAAAGCGTGCTCCTCGAGCTTGGTCTCATACTCTTCCTGGTCAGCTTTGTCATACAGATTCTCGCCCAGCTCTGGCTCAACAGGGTCAGGAAAAGCGCGGGGGGCGGACTATGAAGAAGAAAGGAGTGATAAAAAGACGCTTCGTGGACAATGTGATGAAGATAGTTTCCTTTGCCGCCGCAATGTCCGGCATATTCTTCCTGTTCTGGATACTCATCGTGGTTTTCAACAGAGGTTTCTCGGCTTTCAACTGGAAGTTTTTCACACAGATTAGCGCGGATGGCGCGGATGGAGGTGTGGCTAATGCAGTGCTCGGAACCGCAATCATCACCATTATGGCCACGGGCATAGGCGTGCCGCTCGGCATTCTGGGGGGGGTATTCCTGTCCGAATTCGGGAGGAACTCCAGGCTCGGAAACCTGATACGCTTCTCCGCGAACGTCATGATGGGGATGCCTTCGATAATCATCGGACTCTTCGTATACACCATGGTCGTCTACAGCACGAAGACGTTCTCCGGATTCGCCGGGGCCGTGTCCCTCGCGATAATAATGTTCCCGGTCGTCCTGAGAACGACGGAGGACATGCTCTGCCTCGTCCCGAACTCCCTTCGCGAGGCGGCGCTCGCCCTCGGAACTCCAAGGTGGAAGGCCACGCTCCATATAGTGTTCAGGGCGTCGAAGACCGGACTTCTCACCGGCGTCCTGCTCGCGGTCGCCAGAGTCAGCGGAGAGACCGCGCCTCTTCTGTTCACCGCCCTCAACAGCTACTTCTGGCCTTGCGACCCATGGTGGAGGATATGGGATGTGTTCAGCACCCCCACGCCGAATCTCACGGTCACAATAAACGACTACGCGATGTCCCCGTTCGAAGGGCTGAACAGGATGGCCTGGGGAGCCTCTCTCCTCATAACAGCGTCGGTTCTACTGCTTAACATAATGTGCAGAATCATTTTCAGGGAGGACAAGAGATAATGGCTGGCGAAAAACAGAGAGATGTGAAGATATCAGTCCGCAATCTCAACTTCTACTACGGCGGACAGAAGGCCCTCTTCAACAACAACATCAATATCTATGAAAAGTGCGTAACCGCCGTGATAGGACCCTCCGGATGCGGAAAATCCACCCACCTGAGGGTCTACAACCGCATATACGAGCTCTACCGCGAACAGCGCGCCGAGGGCGAGGTTTTCCTCGACGGGGAGAACATCCTGTCCCCTTCGACGGACCTCCTCGAGCTCCGCAGGAAGGTGGGGATGATATTCCAGAAGCCAACCCCGTTTCCAATGAGCGTGTTCGAGAACATCGCATATGGACTGAGGCTCCACTACAAGCTCGGGAAGGGGGAGATAGCCGAACGCGTCGAGAAGGCCCTCCGGGCCGCGGCGCTCTGGGACGAGGTGAAAGACAAGCTCAACAAGCCCGGGATGGCGCTCTCGGGCGGACAGCAGCAGAGGCTATGCATAGCAAGGGCGATCGCGATAGAGCCCGAAGTCCTGCTCATGGACGAGCCCACCTCCGCGATAGACCCGATAGGAACATCCAAGATAGAGGACCTCGTCAAGGAACTCGAATCCCAGTTCACAATCGTCATCGTCACCCACAACATGCAGCAGGCCGCGAGGATCTCCGACTACACCGCCTTCTTCTTCGAAGGGGAGATCATAGAATACGGTCTCACGGACGAAATATTCACCAATCCTAAAAATAAGAAGACGGAAGAGTATATTACCGGAAGATTTGGATGATTCCGCACGGAAAAAAGAAAAAACAGGAGAGCAGAACATGTCCATACATCTCGAAAAGGAAATCGAAAAGATAAAAAAGAAGCTCATGCAGCTGGCGACACTTGTGGAGGAGAATGTCCGCAAGTCCGTCGTGGCGGTCGGCTCCAGGAACGAGCGGCTCGCCGGCGAGGTCATATCCAAGGATGACGAAATAGACAGGTTCGAGGTGGAGCTCGAGGAGGAGTGCATGAAGGTTCTGGCGCTCCACCAGCCTGTCGCCATAGACCTCCGCTACGTCCTGGCATGCATGAAGATAAACAACGATCTCGAGAGGATAGGCGACCTCGCCGTGAACATCGCCCAGCGCGCACTCTCCATCGCGGAGAACAAGGAGGACAAGGTCCCCGTGGATTTCAGCGCCATCATGGACCGCACCCAGATAATGCTTGCCAAGACCCTCGACTCGGTCATGGAGTTCAGCCCGGCCATAGCGAAGGAGGTGTGCGAGATGGATGCCGGAATAGACAGCTTCAACAGGGACATACACGAGGAGATAATCAAACTCATAAAGGACAAGCCCAAGAAAACAAGATATTTCCTCCACGTCCTCGGGGTATCGAGGCAGCTCGAGAGAATAGCCGACTACGCGACCAACATATGCGAGGATGTCATATACATGATAGAAGGAAAGATTGTCAGGCATCAGGAGCAGATGCCGGAAGACACCCAGTCCGAAGGATGAAATAAGGAAAACAAACAGGTGGAAACATGGCCAAAGCAAGAATACTTGTGGTTGAGGACGAGAAGGACATACTCGATCTCATAGAAATGAACCTCGAGCGCGAGGGATACAAAGTAAAATGCGTCGAAAACGGCGAGGATTGCATCAAGGCCGCAAGAGAGAAGCTCCCGGACCTGATCATCCTCGACCTTATGCTGCCGGGAATGGACGGCCTCGATGTCTGCAGGATAATCAAGAACGACTCGAAGACCCGCCACATCCCGGTCATCATGCTCACGGCAAAGGGCGAGGAATCCGACGTGATAACAGGTCTCGAAATGGGGGCTGACGACTACATGACCAAGCCCTTCAGCCCGAAAGTTCTCATCGCGCGCGTCAAGGCCGTCCTCAGGAAGGTTTCGATGGCGAGCGGGGACGAAGGCGTGATCAGGAAGAAGGACCTGATAATAGACCAAGGCCGAAGGGAGGTCATATGCAAGGGAAAAAAGATTGATCTCACCTTCACCGAATTCGAACTTCTCTATCTTTTTTCGCGGCGCCCGGGATGGGTCTTCACACGCAACCAGATAGTCCAGGCCGTGAAGGGGGATGGATACCCGGTCACCGAACGCGCCGTGGATGTCCAGATCGTCGGACTTCGCAAGAAGCTTGGCGAGTCGGGCGAACTCATAGAAACCATCCGCGGAGTCGGATACAGGTTCAAGGACTGACAGATGACGCTGAAATACAGGATATTCCCGCTATACAGTATCTCCCTGCTCGTCGCGGTGCTGGCAATATTCCTGCCTTCATGGCACATGATGAAGCAGAGCAGGCTTGATCAGGCGAGACGGGATCTGACCGATATACTGTCGGCCACAAAGCAGGGCATTGCGGCTGATGCCGAAAAAAGAGACACCGAATCCATAGCGCGCAAACTGGAAATTCTCGCCAAATCCGTCTCCGCCCGAATTACGCTGATAGAAGACGATGGCGATGTTGTCTTCGACTCCGACGCCAATCCGGCCGAGATGCTGAGGCACAACGACCGCCCAGAGATCATCGGCGCCTTGGAAAAAGGCCATGGAGAATCATACAGGTTCAGCACCACGCTGAAAAAACACTTCCTCTATTCCGCCACCAGAATGACAACGGCCTCCGGACAAAACCTCTTCCTGCGGATATCCCAGAGCGAAGATGTCATATTCAAGGGAATGGAAGACTCCGTCCAGAGCCTGCTGGCCTTCTGCGTGATAGCTTTCATAGCGGGATTCCTCATAAACCTGCTCGTCTCGGCCAAGATCAACACGCCCCTGTCCGAAATACGCGAATTGGCCGCGAATTTCGCAAACGGCAAGTTCTCCAGAACCATACACCCTTGCGGCATACACGAGATAGACACTATATCAAGCCAGATAGACAAGATGGCGGCCGAGTTCAAGGAAAGCATGGAAAAGGAGAAAAGGGGTGGCAGGGAGCTCAATGCGATACTCTCCAGCATGAAGGAGGGAGTCATCGCAGTGGATGCCGACGGCAGACTCATCCAGGCCAACACTGCGGCGATGCGCCTCTTCAACATCAGCGAAAAGGGGCTGGCCGACAGACGCTTCTTCCAGGAGCTCATACGCAACACCGATGTCCAGAGGCTACTCGAAGAACTGCTCTCAAACAACTCCGACATCGAAAGGGAGATAGAGGTCTTCGGAACGAAGAAGACCCATCTCCAAGTCAGAGGCACCGCCCTCCTGAGCCAGGAGGGAAAATCCATCGGCGCCCTGGTCGTCCTGAACGACATGAGCCGGATGAAAAAGCTCGAGGACATGCGCAAAGACTTCGTCGCCAACGTCTCCCACGAGATAAGAACACCACTTACCGCAATAGTCGGAGCAGTCGAGACCATGCTCGAAAACAACCTCGGCGGAAAGGAGCGGAACAGAATGCTCGAAATTCTCGCCAAGCATTCCCAAAGATTGAACGTTCTCGTCGAAGACATCCTCAGCCTGTCGAAAATCGAGCAAGGCATAGACGAACTGGACTTCACATATTCATCCGCCGCACAGATGGTCGAAGGCGCCGTGGACGCATGCAGGGAAAAGGCCGACGAGAAAAACATAACGATAAAAATGGACATCGAGGATTTCGAGCTGAACATGGACCAGGGACTCTTCCAGCAGGCAGTCATCAACCTCATAGACAACGCGGTCAAATACAGCGGCAAGGGCGAGGTAGTCAGGGTGAAGACAAGAAAAAGCGATGAATCCTTCGACATATCGGTGTCCGACGACGGATGCGGCATCCCGCAGGAGCACATCCCCAGAATATTCGAGAGATTCTACCGGGTGGACAAGGCGCGGAGCAGGGAGCTCGGAGGAACCGGCCTCGGATTGTCCATCGTCAAGTATGTCGTCAGCGCGCACGGCGGCGAAGTGATTGTGGACAGCACCCCCGGCAAGGGAAGCACGTTCACCATAAGAATTCCCCGCGGTTGAATCTGGCTGTTTTTCCCGCTAAAAAATAGGCCGAAGTGGGAAAATCCTCAAAGCAGTCCCAGGCGGATCGTCGCCGCCATCATCTCCATTTCCCCTCGATAGATGCGTCTTTCCACAACGCCTTGTTCAGAATCTCGAACAGCTCCCGGGCATGATGAAAACGGCTGTGGCGGACTATGTGAGCATTCCGCCCCCGCTTCAGGAGAAGCGGCTGAAGCATCAGAATCTCCCGCGATACCGCCACCAGCCTCCTCGGAAAGCTGTATGGATGCACCAGCGAACGTATCTTGGAGACCATCTCAGGCTCGACCTGCCAGCGGGGAAGCAGGGGAGAATCAGGATCGTCGAGCCCCAGAATACCGGTCAGGAATGGAGCGCAGACCGCCGACAGGGCTATCGAAACGCTGGCCCGGTAGGCACCATGCGAAATTCGCAGATTCCAGTCGCCCAATACACCCAGAAACAGCTCCTCCTTCGACTTGTCCATGCGAAATTCGCGATAAATCCCGGGAAGAAAGAATTCCATGAACCCATGCTCCATGAACGCCTTCATGATCTTCGCCGAATTCTGGTTCTTCAATATTTTCTCAAACTCCAGACTGAGCCTCGAGACGCTGGCGCTCCTTATCGTCTGTCTGGCGGAGGAGAGGGCAGCCAATGTTCCGCCTTCAATGGTGAATCCATACTGTCCGGCCAGTTTCAGGGCCCGGAGAATACGGACAGGATCCTCGGCAAACCTCTTCGCTGGCTCTCCAATCGTCCGGACTATTCCGTCCTTCAAATCCTTCTCGCCCATTCCGGTGAAATCGCTTATCTTCTCACGGACCGGGTCGTAGAAAATGGCGTTCACCGTGAAATCCCTGCGCCAGGCATCCTCCTCGGCCGTCCCGAACGTGTTCTCGTTGGGACGGAGCTTTCCCTTCACCTCCACGAGCTTTTCCTCTTCGGATGGCTCGCGCCGGAACGTGCTTATCTCGAATATCTTGTGGCCTATGCTGTAGTGGACAAGCCTGAACCGGCGGCCTATTATCCTGGCGTTCCTGCGGAAGAGCGACTTGACCTGTTCCGGAGTCGCTGCCGTGGCAATGTCATAATCCTTGGGCTTTATCCCCAGAAAAATGTCCCTGACCGCCCCTCCCACAATATAAGTCTCGAACGACGCATCCTGCAGTCTGTGGACTACATTCAGCACATCCCTGTCTATTGCGGATTTCAAAGGCATCCTGGAGAAGCGGGCTCTTCGGGTTTTGATGAAGGAACGCAGTCTCGGCTATACTACGGTGGAATCTATCCCATGTTCCTGGAATTTCAATCCGCTCGAACCGGCATTCTAGTGTCATGCATCGTAAATAAGTTGAAATAAAACGTGAGAAATTTTGGAT